>NZ_JAJMOZ010000021.1:0-56987 GCF_020991525.1 Flavobacterium sp. EDS | reverse complement strand
CTTAAAAGGAGCGGATGGAAAAGCGTTTACGTTTGCAGACTTTACACAAGAGCAATTGGACGGCTTAAAAGGAGCAGATGGAAAAGCGTTTACGTTTGCAGACTTTACCCAAGAACAATTAGATGGATTAAAAGGAGCAGATGGAAAATCATTCACATTCTCTGATTTCACACAAGAGCAACTGGATGGTTTAAAAGGAGCAGATGGAAAAGCGTTTACGTTCTCTGATTTCACCCAAGAACAACTAGATGGATTGAAAGGAGCAGATGGAAAATCATTCACATTCTCTGATTTCACCCAAGAACAATTGGATGGATTGAAAGGTGCAGATGGAAAATCATTTACATTCTCTGATTTCACTCAAGAACAATTGGATGGATTAAAAGGAGCAGATGGAAAGTCATTTACATTCTCTGATTTCACACAAGAACAACTGGACGGGTTGAAAGGTGAAAAAGGAGATAAATTAACTTTTGCTGATTTAACCCAAGCCGATAAAGACACTTTAAAAGGTGAAAAAGGAGTTGATGGAGTAACTACATTATTACCAGTTGTAACAGTAGGAAATACAATTGCAACGTATACAAATGCAGCAGGCAATCCAGAAGCAATTAAAGAAACAATAACGTCCTTGGCTGATGTTGTAACACAAGAAACAGATGTTGATGGACAAATGTTTGACAAACACACATTAACTTATACAGATGAAACAAACACTCCCAATTCAATCGATTTATCAGTTTTAGTTAAAGGAGTAGAGACATTAACTTCATTAGTTTATGATGGAGCAGATCATTCTTTGATTTATAAAGATGAAAAAGGAAATGCTACAGAATTTAAAATGGTGGATTTGGTTGGAGATACTGAAACATTAACAACTCTTGATGTAAATGCTACAACCAGAACCTTAGATTATACTGATGAAAATAAGAAATTAGTACAATTAGATCTTGGAGAAGCTTTAAAAGAACCATGGTTTAGCGCAACAACTAATGTTGGAGCGACATTAAATACAGAGGATATATATACAAAAGGTTGGGTTGGAATTGGATATACAAAACCATCGAATGCTGTAAATGAAAAATTGAGAGTAAATGGTACGATAACGACAGTAAATAGTTTCTATGCTGATTATGTGTTTGAAGATTATTTTCAAGGATTTTCTGAGATTAAAGCTGATTATAAATTTAAACAATTAGGAGAAATAGAGGAATATATTAAAAAGAACAAACACCTTCCAGGGATAACACCAATCACTGAGTTAGAAAAAACTAAAGATGGTTATTCATTTAATATGTCAGAATTGTCAATACAATTATTAGAAAAGACAGAAGAGATTTACCTGCACATTATAGAGCAAAATAAAATAAATGAAACTCAAAGTGAAGAAATTGAAGCAAAGGATAAAATGATTAAAGAATTGAAAGAAGCTTCAGATTTAATGAATCAACGTTTAGAGAAATTAGAAAAAATTATAGAAAAAAAACTTAATTAGAGAAATAGATAAAGTTAGCGAAAAAGTGAATAAGGTATTGAATACCTATACTTTGAGTAGCATAGTTCTAAAAATTTAAATATAAAATCATGAAAATTGAAATATCTAAAATGAGAAAGGTTATTTTATCAATGGTCTTCAGTTTATTAAGTTTCTGTTCTCTTTTTGCTCAGGTAGAAAGTACAAAAATAAAAGACGGAACAGTAAGTGCAGGGGCAGAAAAAGCTTTTCCAGGTGCTTTGTTTGAATTAGAGAGTACCAATAAAGGAATGTTGACCTCGCGATTAACAACTGCGCAACGTGATGGAATATCAGCAGGAAATTTAACCGATGGATTATTGATCTTCAATATAACAACAGGATGTTTTGACTATTGGAGTAAGGCACAAGGTGTATGGTTAAGTATTTGTGGTACACCACCGCCAGCTGTATTCAATGTTTCTACGGTACAATGTGGTCAAATAAAAGCAAATGGAAATTTTAAACAAGGAGAAACTTTAGCATTGTCTAATTATTTAAATATTCCAGTAACAGTTACACAACCTGGTACCTATACGGTTTCGGCAACAACAGCCAATGGATATTATTTTAATACTAGCGGAACTTTTCCTAGTGCAGGTTCATACGTATTGAGTTTACCAGGAGTTGGAACACCAAATAGCGGTTATGACGTAGGAAATGCGGGGGATGCAGTGACAATTTCATTAAACGGAATAGACATTTCGTGTGTACCACATATTTTTGTTGAGAATGCCAGCGTTGATTTTGCAATATCATGTGCAAGTATAAATCCCGAGGGAACTTATTTTATAGGAGTTCCACTTACGGCTTCAAATAAATTATCAGTAAGTGTTAATGTGACTAGTGTTGGTTTTTGGAGTATGAAAACAAATACAGTAAATGGATATTCATTTAGTGCAACTGGAACATTTACGACTACAGGTAATCAAACAATAGAATTATTAGGAACAGGAACACCAGTTGCTTCAGGTATAAATAATTTTAATTTGTCATCTAATGCAACTACAGTTGCAGGAGCTTCATGTAGTGGTATTCCAGTTAAAGTAGCACCAGTAGGGTATACAATAGATTGTAACAGTATAACACAAAATGGGTCATACATGCAAGATGTAAGCTTAATAGCTGCTAATACAATAACATTACCAATTAACGTTACTGCAACTGGAGAAACTACTATTACTACTAGTACTGCAAATGGAATTTCGTTTACTTCAGGACTGATAAATTTATCTACTCTAGGACAACAAAACGTAACACTTATAGGTTCTGGAAAACCAGTTGCTGGAGGAACAACAGATCTTATAGTGTCTGGAACTCCAGGCGTGGTAGGAACATGTACGCTTAAAGTTGTTATCGCTGGACAACCAGTTGCTTATACAACAAATTGCACAGGAATTACAACAAGCGGAACTTATGCCCCAGGTGTAACTATGAACGGTACAAACACAATGACAGTTCCTGTAAATGTAAGTTATGTGGGAGCATACACAATAAATACCAATACAGTAAACGGAATTAGCTTTTCGGCAACAGGAACGTTTGCAACAACAGGAGCACAAAACGTAGTAATGACTGCGACAGGTACTCCAGCGTCAGGAGGTTCATTTACTTATGCAATTACTGCGAATAGTACCAATGGAGGAGCAACTTGTAACAAAAGCATATCGTTTGTTTTCCGTACTATGCAAGTGTTAGGATTAGGATCAGGGATGTATCAGCCAGGAACAGCAGGAACAGCAGAGGCTTCAAGAGCTATATTAGCTTCTTCATCAAATTTTGGACCTACAGGTACAGTACAGGTACAAAGCTTAAAGATTATTAATGGGGCAAATAATGATGGTAATGCGTTAAAGAATCTAATTAATACAAACAATATTGATATAATAGTGATTGGCTATAACTATACACCAAATGCAGCTTCAATTTTAGTCTTGAATGATTTTGTAAAGAATAAAAAAGGAGTAATAATTCACTCTCAAGAAAATGATGCTAGTGGTACTACGAATTTAATTAATACTATTTGTGGCTCATCAGTATCGGTTTCAGGAACAGGAACAACCTACACAAATCCAATATTGAATGTTTCAGATCCGCTTTTAGAAGGGCCATTTGGAAATATAAAAGGATTTGATCTAGGTAGTGATGTGAATAACTCTTATTATGTTACAGGATTACCTACAAATGTAACTGTTTTAGCAACTCAAAGAGGTAATGCGTCTAGAGTATTTACATTTAAGCACAATACGTTAGGGTATGTCTATATAGGTGATTCAGGATGGACAGCAGGTACATCTGGTAATACATCAACAACTACTTGGCCAGCTAAAATAACATCAACTGGACTTGTGCAGTCAAAAGCTTATGATGGAGGAATTACAGTTTATAACAGTATGATGTATGCTAATACAATGGCTTGGGCAATTAAATATGCACAAGAAAACGTTAATCCTACTTATTTGATTCCTTAAATCAATGATAAAAGTAAAAACACCTCATTAATCAATGTAATGATTGAGGTGTTTTTTATAACTCAACGTTTAAATTAAGGATATGATTCGTTGCGTTTTAAAGTAACATTTTAAAAAAAATAAAGATGACCAAAACTTATATAAAAGCAATTCTATCAATACTTTTTATTGGTAAAATGAGTGCACAAACAATAAATATAGGAGAAGTATCGATTTTGTCAGGAACAGAGTTTGCAACGGTAGCAGATTTTGATAATAAATCGACAGGTGATTTTATTAATGATGGACAATTTATAGTTTATTCTAATTATAATAATGATGGATTAGTAACTTTTAGTCCCAAAGTAACTTCTGGATTAACCTATTTTAAGGGTTCGGCCGTAGCTCAAATCATCTCAGGTAATGAATTAAGTGAATTTAATAATATAAAGTTTGAAAACAGAATGATTCAGCCAGCTTTTTTGTTGTCAACAGCAATCAGTATCTATGGAATTTCAGATTTTAATAAAGGAATAGTATCCAATAGTAATTTAGGAGGAACAGTAGTTTTCGAAGCAAATGCATCTCACAGAAACACAAATAACGATAGTTATATCGATGGATATGTTGAACGTAATGGTAATAATGATTTTCAATTTCCTATCGGAGCAGAAGGCTATTTTAGACCATTAGCAATAAATCAAACGAATTCAACCGAGAATTTATTTAAGAGTAAATATGTGTTTGCAAATTCGGATGAATTATATCCTCATGCTAAAAAGGATGATCTGATTACATTAATAGATGCCAATGAATATTGGGAGTTCGAAAGCAATCAATCTACAGTTGATGTAGCATTAACGTTATCTTGGAATAGTAATACAACACCAAGTGAATTAATAAAAATAGATTCAGATCATTCTTTGGCAATTGTTAGATGGGATGATACTGAATCAAAATGGAAGTTTTACTCATCGGCTGTCGATAGCCAAAACGAAACTGTGACTGCAGCAGTTAATAAATCAGGAATTTTTACACTAGGTAAAGTAAAAACACCTAATGTAGATGATGTTGTTGTTTATAATGCTGTATCACCCAATGATGACGGTTATAATGATTACTTCAATATTACAGGATTAGAAAAATTTCCAGACAATACATTAGAGATATATAATCGTTATGGGGTAAAAGTATTTGAGACTTCAAATTATGGAGCCAATGGAAATTGGTTTAGAGGAATATCCGAAGGGAGAGTTACCATAAATAAGGGAGAAGGCTTACCAACAGGAACATATTTTTATATCCTAAAATATCAAGTAACCCATGGAGCTTCTAAAGATAAAGCGGGGTATTTATATATTAACAATGATTAAGTTATAGTATTTTATTATTTTTAAGTATTTTATTTCATATTTTTGGGAAAACTAAACAGCCAAATTATGATTATAGAAATAATAAAAAAGCAAGTAGTTACTCAATCTATATCTTTATTTGTAATTACTTTGCTATTGTTGTTATATAGCTGTAATTCAAAAGACAAACCTATTAAAGAAAAGAAATCTTTTTATCAGGCAGTAAATATCAATAAAGACACGGCACTTTTATCGATAGTGATAAATGATACCCGTTTTTATGGTCAGTATGAGATTAAATATGGGGAAAGCACTAAAGATTCTGGAAGTGTAAAAGGAAATATTAAAGGAGATATATTTACAGGGGAGTATTATTGTAGACCTTACGGAGGGAATTTAAAAAGGGTTCCGATATCTTTATTAAGAAAAGGGAAGAAGCTATTCTTAGGAAACGGAGTTACAACCACCTATCTTGGTTTTCCTTGCTTCGCTCCTGGAGTTCCTATAACTTATACAGATGCTGAATTTATATTTGAAGAGATAAAAAAATAAATATTTTTTGAAGGTACAAAGGTTCAAAGGCTGAAAACTTTGCAAGAGGGCACTAAAAAAGTAGTCATTTATCAAAAGAGGCTGTTTTCGATATCGAAAACAGCCTCTTTTTTAGTGATATGTAGTGGAGAGAATTTCTGTACAGACGATTCTCAGCGCTTCCTTTTTACTTATAAAACTAGCTCTTCAACTTTTAAGGACTTTTTCAGTGCCCTCCTTTGCAACTCAGAACCTTTGAACCTTGGTTCCTTAAAAACCTAAGCACCTCAAAATAATTTATTTAATTTCTGTAATAAATTCTTCCTTAGGAGTTCTGACTTTTTTCATGTTAACTAACCAGTCATTAGCTTCATCTCTGTAACCAAGTGGTAACATTAATACGCTTTTTAAGCCTTGTTCTTTTAATTCTAGAAGTTTGTCCAATTCTGCAGGAATAAAGCCTTCCATTGGCGTAGCGTCTACTTTTTGCTCAGCAGCGGCAACCATTGCAATCCCCATCGAGATATAAGCCTGGTGTGCGGCATGATTTGCATGCGACTCTGTAGAAAGAGGCTCGTAAAGTCCCCAAAGAGTTTTTTTATAATCATCCATTGTATTAGCGGGTAAGCCTCTCTCTGCAAGGGTTTTGTTGAAAACAGCAGTAATTCTTTCAAGAGAATAACCATCCCAAGCGGCAAAAACTAGTAAATGTGAACAATCTGTAATTTGACTTTGGTTCCAACCTATAGTTTTTATTTTTTCTAATAAATCAGGATTACTAATTACAAAAATTTTATAAGGCTGTAATCCAGAAGAAGAAGGAGCAAGTCTGGCAGCTTCCAGTATATAATCTAATTTTTCTTGCGGTACTTTATTCCCGTTCATTTTTTTAGTAGCATAACGCCAATTTAAGATATCTATTAAATTCATCTTTTTAATTATTTTTAATTAGGAGATACAAATCTATGTAAAACCTTGTTACTTTTAGTAACTTTGTAACGAAAAGTAATAGTAACAAATGGGTAACCAGGTAACATAGTATGGAAACAGACAATGAAATTCGATTAAAACAATGCTATAGTACAGTAATGGCCATTCAAGATGTGGTTGATATACTAAATGGTAAATGGAAGATATCCATTATTGCCTGCTTATGCTATAAAAAAATGCGCTATTCAGATTTATTAAAAGAAATCAAAGGCATATCAGGCAAGATGTTAAGTAGAGATTTGAAGGAGTTAGAAGCAAACTTACTTATTACAAGAAGAGTTTTGGGTACTCAACCTATAATGGTTGAATATGAGATTACTGAATATGGCGCAACACTCAAAGATGTTACTAAAGTAATTGCAGATTGGGGTATTAAACATCGACAGCGAATAATTGATAAATAGTACACAGTTTTAGTGATGTAGTATTTACTCTCAATATCTAAAAATTGAACATAAAAAATCTCCAATACTGTCATTTTTTTAAATGATACAATATTGGAGACATTTTGTAGATAAAAAAGCTAAGATTTTAAGGGAGTTAAGAATCTTAGTATTTTAATGAAATTATTTGGCTACTTTTTTAAATCTCATCATTGGAATTTCATCCATCATTAAATTAAGTTTTCCATCTTTATCGATAGAATAGCCATTAATTTTTTTAATTGTTTGTAAAAATGTTTGTTCTCCACCACCTTCACAATACATTAGAGTTGCAGGTCCTTGCTCTCCAAAACTAAGTTTTTTACCTTTTAAAGTATACGGAGCACTATAACCATTGCAACCTGCGTTTCCATAAACCTGACCAGTACTTTCGTCAAACTTAATAAATGGTTTTTTGTCAGGATATAAACCTTCAAACGCAATACGTGGACCAGTAATATATTCTAGTTCCCAAGTTGTATTATAAAGATCAGCAGTTTTTGTTGTGTCTTTCATTGTTGTACAAGAATTAAATGACAGTGTTAAAACAGAAACGAATAGTAATACGTAGTTTTTCATAAGAGATATTTTAGAACATAAATTTAAAGATTTTTAATCGAATTTTGTTAAAAAAATCATGATTATTTTGGATTTGGCTTGTTGATTTTTCTTGTTTTGGTACGAGCACAATCTCAATAAGTTAAAGCAATACTACTCTTTATAAATCATTCTTAAAGAAATTAAAAGATAAATACTTGTGCGCAAACGTGACAAATTAGCGTCTGACGAGATAATTTATCATCTGTTTTCAGTCTGATTTAATTAGATATTAATAAACGGGAACAAAAAAGAGAACAACAATTTTGCTGTTCTCTCTTTCCATTTAATATATACTTTTATTGTATTATTGGGCTAACCATTTTTTTAGGGTTTTCATTATTTTTTCCTGATCCTGCTCTGGAAAGTTTTTAATTCTTGTAGCGTGACTTCCGCCAGGTAAAACCATTTTTAGCGCATCAAGTTTAGGGTTAGGGGTTGGAGCGCATGCTCCCCAAGTGTCATAACCTCCATAGATATAAAGTATTTTAGAACCTTTATTTTCTACATAGTCTCTAACTTTTTTAATGTATTTCGGATTGTAATTTATCTGAATATCTTTTGGTGCAAATCGAGAATTTGAAGTGCTTTTTACTGACGTTACTAAATCTTTTACAGGTGTAAAATCAAAACCATAATAGCCCAATTCAGCCATATGCTGATAATAAGATGGTAATAAATCATGGAAAGTAGCATCGTTATAAAAACTAATACCAACTATTTTATTCATATAATCAAACAATTCTTTAGAAGTAGCATTTTTACTTGGAATATCTTCACATTTCCCTCCCCATTGCCAGAAAGAAAAAGGAAATTCTAATGCGCTATATTCTAATGCCTCATCCATAGAAACTTCGTTGAAAGTCATTTTTTTCTCTTCACCATAATTTTTTATTTCATTAAGAAGAGCAGTTCTATTTTGTAGTAATGCACGTTGAAAGTCAATTATTTTCTCACGGCACTCTGCAGTTCCTACAGTTGCAAGATGTTGTTGTATTCTAGGATCTTCTTGCGTATTAATTAAAGGAGCTACATAAGGAACGGCTACATCAACATCTTTTGGGTATTTTGATTTGTAAATTAAGGTTGTTTCTCCTCCTTTACTAATTCCGGTCGAGATCCACTTACCAGTATATAATTGTTTTAATTTGGTAACTATATTATGATAATCTGCTATAGCCTGATCATTGGTTAGGTATTCCCAAGGAATTGGGTTGGGTCTTGATTTTCCATAAAAACGATATTCTACAATGAGCTGATTAGCATTTAATAAAGAGCTTAATTCATTTTTTGTGTATCGAGCAGCATATCCTTCAGTTTCAATAACCATTGGGCTGTTAAAATCTAAATGTGATAAATAGATATAATGCTTAAAAGTTCCTTTTTTAGGGTTTTTATGATCTAATGGTTCATTAAGAACCAATTGATACGATTCGGTAAATCCTTCCAAATTTTTCATTTTGGTAATCTCAACGCCAGGAAATAATTGAGATAATTTATTTTCTAAATCGGTTTTAGTGATGGTTTCAGTTTGAGCAAAACTCAAACATGAAATGAAGGAAACCACCAGAAGTAATAAAGTGTGTTTTAACTTTTTCATTATTTTAAAATTGATTTTTTTATAAAAATATAGTCTTCAAAACTAATCAATTTATACTATATTAACCTTAAGTTGTCTTATGTTAACTAGTTCTTTGTAAAATTGGATTTGGAAAAAATAATCTACTATTTTTAGTGAAATTTCAACTCAAAATATGGAACCTATTCAACTTATTTCAGACAATTTCATTGAAGAAAATTGTGATTTTAAAAAACTAATAAAGGAACTTCGTGAGGGGTTTTCAGATTCAACAATAGAGGTACCTCTTCGGCACCATCATGATTTTGCTAATCCTGAAGAAAACAAAGATTCAACATTATTATTAATGCCTGCATTCCAACCCGGAAAAGATTTGGGAGTAAAGATTGTTACTGTAAGTCCTAATAATGGTAAATATGATTTGCCTTCAATACAAGGAACATACATTTATCTAGATGGGCATAAAGGCAATATCAAAGCAATTCTAGATGCAAAATCATTAACTGGTAAAAGAACAGCTGCGACATCAGCGTTGGCCAGTAGTTATCTTTCTCGCAAAGACGCTTCTTCTATGCTTATGATTGGAACTGGTGCTTTGGCAATTAATCTAATTCAGGCGCATGCTAGTGTTCGTTCTATAAAAGAGGTATATGTATGGGGGAGAACCATACAAAAAGCACAAATGGTCTGTGATGCATTAAAAGGCTTCCCGTTTACTTGTACTGCTATTTCGGCTATCGAAGAAGTTGTGCAGGAGGTAGATATTATCTCTTCGGCTACATTATCTCCTGTTCCACTTATTTTTGGAAAATGGCTTAAAGCCGGACAGCATTTGGATCTGGTGGGTGCTTATAAAAAAGATATGCGCGAGGCCGATGATGTAGCGATCTTAAGATCAAGTGTATTTCTTGATACCTATCAAGGAGGATTAAAAGAAAGTGGCGATATTTTAATTCCATTAACTAATGGGATTATTACCCGAGAATCTATTAAGGCAGATTTATTTGAACTATGCAGTAATAAAAAATTGGGTAGAACATCTGATACAGAAATCACTTTCTTTAAGTCTGTAGGTCATGCTTTAGAAGATCTTGTTGCTGCTGCTTATTTTTATAAAGAGTTTAATTTAAAATTAGAAATAAATGTCTAAAACCTATAATACTATTTGTGCAAATACAGAATATAAAATAGCGCCGAATGCGTTACAAATAAAAACTATCGATATGCATACTGGTGGAGAACCGTTGCGTGTTATTGTTTCTGGGTTTCCAGATCTTAAAGGGAATAGTGTATTGGAATATCGTCGAGATATAAAAGAAAACTATGATTATTTAAGAACTTCATTAATGTTTGAACCTCGAGGTCATGCCGATATGTACGGTTGTATTTTGCTTCCGCCAAATGATGAAGAGGGTGATTTTGGAATTCTCTTTATGCATAATGAAGGATATAGCAGTATGTGTGGTCATGCTATTATTGCTATTAGCACACTCGCTGCAAAAATGAATTGGATTACTGTAAAGGAAGGCGATAACGAATTAAAAATTGATGCTCCATGTGGTCGTATTTATTCATATGTCAACATTAAAAATGGAGAAGTAACTGGTGTTAGATTTCATTGCGTACCAAGTTTTGTTGTAGGATTGGATCGTGCTGTAAATGTTCCTGGAATAGGAAATATTATTTATGATTTGGCTTATGGTGGTGCTTTTTATGCTTATGTAGATTTGAGGAAAAATACACATTTAAATTTTGGATTAACAGAAGAAGACTATCGTACTATTATTTTAAGTGGTATGGATATAAAACATGCTGTTATGGTTCAGGATAAAGAAATTTTGCATCCATTTGAAGATGATTTGAGTTTTCTTTATGGAACAATTTTTATAGATGAACCTCAGGATATTACTAATCATAGTAGGAATGTTTGTGTTTTTGCCGATGGCGAAGTAGATCGTTCTCCAACAGGTTCAGGTGTTTCGGGTAGAATTGCTATTGAGAACGCTAGAAATGCAATAAAACCAAATGAATCTATCACAATAGAAAGTATTACAGGAAGTATCTTTAAGGGATCTCTCGTTGAGGAAAAAGATTTTGGACCACATAAAGCTGTAATTCCACAAGTAGAAGGAACAGCTTTTGTGACTGGTGTAAATACTTTTATTATAGATCCAAAAGATCCCATGAAAAATGGGTTTATTCTTAGATAGGTTTTTTTGAGGTTCAAAAGATCAAAGGTGCAGAGGTTCAAAGGTGCAAAGGTACAAAGGTTCAAAGGCGCTGAGGTGCTGAAGGGCTAAGATAGCAAGGTTCTGAGAAAAAGTGCAAGCACCCACAAACTTGTCACCCTGACACAGGATGGGTTTTCGTGAGTAGCTCGATAAAGATTATGGTCCTTCGACTCCGCTCAGGATGACAAGATTGTGGAGAAACTTTGTGGGCTTTGCGGTTAATTTTAGGCTTTAAATCACAAACTTGTCACCCTGACACAGGAAGGGTCTTCTCGAGTAGCTCGATAAAGATTATGGTTCTTCGACTCCGCTTAGGATGACAAGATTGTGGAGAAACTTTGTGGGCTTTGTGGTTAATTTTAGGCTTTAATTCACAAACTTGTCACCCTGACACAGGATGGGTTTTCGTGAGTAGCTCGATAAAGATTATGGTCCTTCGACTCCGCTTAGGATGACAAGATTGAGGAGAAACTTAGCGAGCATTACGTAAATATTTGCTCTTTTGCGGTTAAATTTCGTTCATGATTAGAATGGTTTTAAAAACTTTGCGAACTTAGCGGTTAAAATTTTACGATTCTGAGATACTGAAGCTAGAATTTTTTTGCCACACGGTTTTAAACATATTAATTAAAATAATTAAAAACATAAAAAATGACAATTGGAATAGGAGGTTCAACCGCTGCTGTTGAGTTGGAAAAAATAGAAGATATGACACTGGATGTAAAACCAATACAGACAGAAGAGTATGAAGACAGAATAAAAAAAGCAGTTGCATTTATGAAAGAAATAAAGGTAAAAGCTACTTATGTAAATGCAGGAACGAATCTTTATTATTTTACAGGTACAAAGTGGAATCCATCTGAAAGAATGGTAGGGGCTTTATTGTATGATGACGGGACGCTTGATTATATTGTTCCAAAATTTGAAGAAGGTACATTTAATAAATACATGCAATTAAGCGGGGAAATTAATTGTTGGGAAGAGCATGAATCTCCATATGCTTTAATGGGAGATTTATTAAAAAATAAAAATATCGTTGATGGGACCATTGCTATAGACGAGTCAGCTCCTTATTTTTTAGTCGATGGTGTAACTAAAACAAATCAATCTTATACAATTATAAATGCTTTGCCAATTACTTCGGGTTGTCGAATGCAAAAATCGGTTAATGAAATTGCTATTATACAAGCAGCCAAAGATATTACAATGGTAGTGCAACGTGCAGTGGCTAGAATATTGCGACCAGGAATTAGTGTTAATGAAGTTACAAGTTTTATTAATGATGCACACATCAAAGCAGGTGTTGCTTCAGGATCTTATTTTTGTATTGTTTTGTTTGATGATGATACTCAATATCCACATGGTGTATCTGTCCCTCAAGATTTAAAAGAAAATGGGGCTGTTATTATAGATACGGGTTGTCGATTAGAAGGATATCTTTCGGATATTACCAGATCGTATGCCTATGGGACTCCTTCTGAAGAATACAAAACGATTTGGAATCTTGAAAAAGCTACGCAACGCGCTGCTTTTGAAGCTGCTCAAATAGGAGCAAGCTGTGGTTCTGTAGATGATGCAGCCAGAGTAACATTGGCGGCGGCAGGATTAAGTTCGGATTATAATTTGCCTGGATTGCCACACAGAGTAGGGCATGGAACAGGATTAGACATTCATGAATATCCTTATTTAGTAAGAGGAAGTGATATAGAACTTCGTGAAGGCATGGTGGTTAGTAATGAGCCTATGATTTGTATTCCAGGAAAATTTGGTATTCGCCATGAAGATCATTTTTACATGACTGCTAATGGGCCTAAATGGTTTACTGAACCTATGGATAGTGTAGATAATCCTTTTGGATATTAATATTGATCGAAGCTTTTTATAGTTTAAAGTTTCACGCAGATGATGCTGTTTAGGCTGATTCTAAAGTTGAAACAGACACAAATTCCACGAATTTGCACCAATTAGTTAGTGTGAATTTGTGGAATTTGTATTTATATGGTGTTATAATAAGAAGCCTAATATGGCAATTCATCTGCCGGAATACCTATAAAATCAGGTTCTGGAGTAATTTCAAATTGTACTGCTTTAATATCAGTATGTCCTTGTTGTAGTGCTTTCATAACCCGATGCATACCATCCATTAATCGTCCGTCGGCACATAAAATAATAGGATATTCTAAACTAGCTTCTTCCATGAGTTTTATATGTTCCAAAATTGCCGCACCAGTGGGTAGTTGACTTGGGTCTTGAAACCAATATGTTTCATTTACTTCTTTAATTTCGCTCAACAAAATGTTTTTAACTAGGAAGTTTTTAGATAACTCTATTAATCGATGTATATCCCAAGCTCTTAAACCATCTTTACTTGGGCGTAAATTATATTGTTTTCTCATATGATTCTCAAATTAATCACACAAAGTTATAAAAAGAAAAACCGCCGAAAGATATCTTTCGGCGGTTTAGTTTTATGAGCATTATTCTAAAAAAAATTAAGTATCGTTTATTTAATTACTAATTTTTTAGTTTCTTTAAGCGTACCATCTGTAATTACTACATAATAAATGCCTGTTGGTAAATGGTTCACATGATAACTAGTTGTATTACGAACGGTATCAATCAATGCTCCGTTATTGTTATAAATTGTAATTATCAGATTTGTTGATTCTATATTTTTAAATGTGAAATTAACTACATCTGAAGCAGGATTAGGAGAGATTGTAAATGATTTTTCATTTTCAACTTCACTAACTCCAAGTGTAGGAGGAAGGGTAACATCCATAGGAGTACTCCAATCACTTGTTCCATTCGCGTATACAGCTCTTATTCTTATTCTATAGTTTCTTTCTGCACCTTGTTTTTCAATATATTGATTGTAAGTAGTAGATGTTGCAAAATCAGCCCATCCTGTTGCTACGTTATATAATTGAATTTCATAGCTAGTAGCGCTATTGATTAAAGCCCATGTAGCGTAGAATCCATATGCATAAGTTCCATTTGTTGGGTCGTAAAATACTGGTATTTCAAGAGATGGGTTTACATCATCAAAAGTTACTGTTGCAATATTCGAAAATGAAGAATATGTCGTATTCTCGTTTGTTCTTATTTTATATGAGTAGCTATTTCCTGCAGTAAGACCTGTATCTGTATAAGAAGTTTCGTCAGAACCAAGGGTTGCAATTACGCTATATGCCCCGTTTCCTAAAGCTCTTTCTATAGAGAACCCAGTTTCTATATCTGAGTTATCATCCCATGTTAAATCAACTTCAAGAGTCGTTGCATTAGCTGTTGCAACAAGATTTGATGGTGCTGTTAATGCTCCAGGAAGTGTAAAATCGCGTGGATTACTCCAGTCACTCGTTCCAGTTACGTTTACTGCTCTCATTCTTACTCTATAACTTGTTTGGCTACCTTGTTTGTTAATGTATAAATAATGTACAGTTGATGTTCCTTGGTCAGTCCATCCTGTTGTTTCATTATATACCTGAATGTCATAGCTTGTAGCTCCATTAATTAATCCCCATGTTACATAGAATCCCGTTGCATAGATTCCTGTATCACCTTCATTGATTACTGGTTTTGCTAAAGTTGGATTTGGATTCACATCTTCGATAGTTACTGTTGCAATATTCGAATAATCTGAATTAGTGGCATTCATGTTTGCTTTAATTCTATAAGAATATGCACTTCCTTTTGTTAAACCTGTATCTGTATAAGAAGTCATATTTGGAGCAAAAGTTTTAATAGTGCTGTATGCGCCAGTTCCTTCGGCTCTCTCTAATGTAAAACCTGTTTCATTATCTGAGTTATCTACCCATGTTAATGCAACCGTCAGCGCTGTTACATTTGCTGTTGCAGTAAGATTACTTGGAGCATTAATAATTGGAGTTGTTATAGATTCATTTGGTTTTGTATTATAAGCAAAATTAGTAATGGTATATCCATTTCCGGTTGCATCTACTTTTACTTTCATCCATCCATAACAAGTTCTTCCTCTGTTGGTGTATTCAAAACCTACATAACCAGTTTGGTTATCCCATACATTGTATGCAGCTGTACGTAGATCCAATTGATTAGGATATGCTCCTGGAGCTGTAAAATTACTTGAAGCGCCTATTGTAGCTCCTGCAGCAACTTTGGTGATGTTTCTTGTTCCAGGTTCGCAAACCAATCTTTTGCCATAGGTTTCAATTTTTAATGCATTGACAGCATATTGCCATGCTCCAAATACTGTATTATCTCCGATAGTTAAATCAAACCATTTCCAGGTTTCTGCGGATGAAGCGCTATAATCAGGGTTATCTACATAATAGATTCCATAAGGAGCCTCAAATTCTACTTTTATTGTTTTTGATGCATTATCAAGTGTTGCAATTCCACCAGTTATAGCTGCGTCTTTAAAAGTTACTATTACCGATGAATTATTATTAGGTAAGTGAGAAGTTGCCTTTCCTGTAAATGCGAGAACAGCTTTGGAGTTATTCTCTAATGTTAAAGTTGCGGTTAGTCCAGCAGGAACTCCTGTAATTGTATAATCAGTACCTGCTGTTAATGTACCTGTACTTTTTGTAAAAGTTCCGTTATTGGTAGACAACGTAATTACAGCATTTGTTGGAATGCTACCATCATTAGCATCAGATTCATATAGTGTACTAGGGGATAATGTTACTCCAACTTTTGCAGTTACTCCTGTAGTAATAGGAGAGCCTGGCTGTGTATTATAAGCATATTCGGATATTGTATATCCGTTTCCATCGGCATCTACAGTAACTTTAAACCATCCATAACAAGTAGCACCCTCAAGTAGATAGTCAAAACCTACATATCCAGTTTTACCATCCCAAGTTTTGTATGTTGAAGTACGTAAATCTAATTGATCAGGGTATGCTCCTGGAGCTTTAAAATTACTTGTTGGTCCTACTGGTGTATTTGCAGGAAGTAATGAGATATTTCTTGTTCCTGTTTCACACACCAGTTTTTTTGCATAAGTTTCGATCTTTAATGCATTGGTTGCATATCTCCAGGCTCCAAAAGACGGATCATCACCTTTTTCTATATCAAATGCTTTCCATGTGAGTGATGCATTTGCAGTAGCGTCTGGCATATCTACGAAGAAAACCCCGTATGGGTCCACAAATTTAATATCAAAATACATTGCAGTACAAGTCATGGTTGAGGCTCCGCTAGAAAAAGCTGCTGGCAAAAATGTAATTGTTGCTTTTGCACTATTAGATTTTAAATGACTTGTCGCTTTTCCTGTTAAAGTAACTGTTAATTGAGAATTAGAATTAACTGTAATTACTGGAGTAATTCCAGCAGGAAAGTTATGAGTAAAATGTGTTGCAGATACCATTGTTCCAGATGCCATTGCAAATGTTTCAGTTCCAGTAAGGGTAATCACAGGTGCTGCATCAAACGAACCATCATTAACAGTAGTTTCTTTAAAGAAGTTTGTGCTTGATGCTAATAATCCTCCTGTATTGTTTACTCCTGTAGCGATTAAATTACTTTCTTGCCAAAGTGTTTTTCTAGCTGGATGTTCTAATGCGGCAAGCATTCTGTCGATTTGTCCCTGAGTGTACATTTTATAGCAACCTTGGGCTCCATTGTATCCCATATAGTTTTCATTATTTACTCTGTCGCCATTACAGTTTGTACCTTGTGTGCAAGATAAATTATGTTCTCCGTCTTCAAGTGGCGTATCATCTACCTCATCTGAACCTGTACATCCACCTTCGAAAGTGTGTATTAAGTTTAGGAAATGGCCAAATTCATGTGTTAATGTAGCAGAAAACTCTTTGCTGTATGAGTTGTCAAATAAATATGCTCCGTTAAAAACAACTCTAGCTGTATTGCTGGCAGTCATACCTGTGCTTGGGTACCATGCAACCCCTGAATTGTTAAGTGCTCCATTAGCATATAAATCGTTTTGAATGTAAACATTCATATATTTTTTATTATCCCATGCATCAGCAGCAATTTGGTCATCGTATCCACCGCCATTACCGTAACCATTTTTAGCTGGGTGAAATACAACCCCTGAGCTACAACCACCATTTGGATCGATTTTGGCAAGTTTAAATTCAATTTTTAACGTTCCTCTTCTTGCTTGAAAAAAAGGATCAACGGTAGCATAATCAGCATTACGACCATTAAAATCATCATTAAGTTCTTTCAGATGATTTACGATTTTTTGGTAAGTAACGGTTTTTCCACTTTGCACATCACCATAAATATGAAACACTACTGGTATAACATAGGATGTTTCTGTTTTTTTAGATGTCTTGGATTTTCTTTCTGTACTGAATTTTTTGCTAAATGCATCAAAGTCTTGTTTTTCTTTTAATGCATGTGGATTCAGTTTGTAGATTTTTTCATTTTCTTCGCTAGTCCGACAAGGTAATCCTTGCGCACTTATTTTTAAAACGAAAATGAACGCCATAAATAAAAATAATTTTGTTTTCATAATCTTAGGAATTTGTTAGTATGAAACCAAAGATATTTTTATATTAAATTATCTAGTTGTACTATTTTATTCGTTTATGATATGAAATTATCTATAAATTATGCTTAAAATTTAATTATGTATTTTTATTCTTATAAAACATTGAATATTTCTCATACTGCGATTATTGTTTTTAATTAATAATTAGCATTGAGTGTAATCTTAAGAGAGGGTATCTACATAGATTTTATGTGTACAAAAGAATATTTCATTAGAATAGCTGGATTATAAATAAATAAAACATCTCTTTTAGAGTTTGTGAAATCTATTTTTCTACGTGCTGTAATGTTTTACATTCAGTTGTTTAATGATAAACTAGTAAATTAGGCATAAAAAAAACAGGCACTACTCAGTGCCTGTTTAAATTCAAGGAAAGTTTAATATGTTACTAATTCAAAATTAGAATTTATCCCAGAATAATTTTGTTGTCATTTTATCACCACCAATTGCAGTGGCAGCAGCATTGTAGTTATCTCTGTTTAATGTAGAGTCAAAAAGAGAATAGATATTTCTTACTGGTACTTTTCCTTCAGCCTCAGAAACTGCTGTTGGTGGAGCTACTAAAATAGGAAAGTCTAGTCTTCTGTACTCAGTCCAAGCTTCAAAACCACGGTTGTAGTAAGCGATCCAAAGTTGATAAGCAATTTTTTGTTTATCAGTTCCAAAAGCAGTAGCAAAAGCCACATCAGTTCTAGCTAGATAAGTATCTGTATCAGTACTTGAAACGTTCCAATAATCCATACTAGAACGGATTCCTTTTTCATAGTAATCGGCCGCCGTACCACCTACGCTAAACCCTCTGTTTGCAGCATCGGCAAGTAAGAAACAAGTTTCAGTATAATCGAAAATCACACCAGGATTTGTATTTTGTTTTATTCTAACCCCAGGGAGTGAGAAGTCACCGTAAGTAACTTGTTTTGCATAAGGAGCACCTTTATATACGCCGCCAATTTTTGTATCTGGATCAAAAAAGATATCTCTTCTTGGATCAGATTTGGCATTTAACTCGTTTACAAAAAATTCTGCAAGTATGATTTGTTTCTCCTCAGCCAAACTTGTATATAATGGATTTTGATCTACAGTAGTACTGAAGTATTGAAACAAAGCATTTTCTGAATTATCATTTATTAATCCTGAGTTATATGCAGATTCTACCATAGTTTTTGCTTTTGCAGCATCAACGTCAGCAAGATGTAATCCCATTTTTAGCTTAACACTGTTGGCTAGTTTTTTCCACTTGGCAACATTACCATGGTATATAAGATCTGCTGAATCAAAACTTTTGTTGCTACTATCTAAGTTTTCAATAGCAACATCCAATCTGCTTGCTAAATCAAGATAAACTGTTTTGGCATCATCATATTTTGGAGTTGGATGATTCACAATATCCAACGCTTCTGAGTAAGCTATGTTACCAAAAATATCAACTAAGGTTTGGTAAGCCATTATTATTTGAATATCTAGTACAGCTAATTTATTTTTCTTAACAGCAATTTCTACAGAACCTAGAGCTTGCTCATTAGTTATCATGTTTTTAGCAACTTGTAAATCTTTTAAAACGTCTCGATATAATATTACAGAATGAGAATTTCCTAAATTTCTTTTTGCCTGGTTGTAGTTTACCTCATCTGTATACATTGATGTAGACCAGTACTGAGCATATCCTCTAAAATTATTATCATTTACAGATGCATTTGTCAAGAAATAAGAATAATTTACTTGAGAGCTAGTCATTAAAGCACTAGGTATAGTAGTTGTATACGCTTTAGTGTTTTCGTTTAATCTATCGAGATCATCACAAGAAGCTATTGTAAGCAATAGTGCTCCTGCAAAGAATATTGTTTTTAAATTTTTCATTTTATTTGTTTTTAGAATTGAACTTTTAAATTAAAGTTATACTCTTTTGTTGTAGGCAATACTCCTGACTGAAAACCTTGTAAGTTACCAGATGATGTTCCAGCTTCTGGATCTGCATACGGAAGGTTTTTACTAATAATCCATAAGTTGCTACCGTTTACAGCAAAAATGACACTATTCATAAATGTGTTTTTTAAGTATTTAGAAGGCAGTCTATAACTTAAGCCCACCTCACGTAATTTTACATAAGAGGCATCATAAACGTATCTTTCTTGTGGCATAGAGTTGTAAGTATCATAATCAGCTAAAACAACTGTAGTATTAGGAGTTCCATTGGCTTTTACACCATCAAGAATAATTCCTCCGCCATTAGCAATAGAATTTCTTACTGGGTTACCCAAATGATTATTTCCTACGGTGCTTTGATAAATACCTGTTGTATGACCATATTGCTGATCTAGTGAATACACATCGCCACCTTTTTTGATATCTATAAGGAAGTTAAAAGTGAAATTCTTGTAGTTAAGAATGTTGTTGATGCCTCCAGTCCATTCTGGATTTACGTCACCAATTGTTGCTCCATTTACAACTTCATATCGTCCGTTGGCTTTTACAACTTTTTGTCCGTCTAGATATTTGTATCCTCTTCCGATAAGCTGTCCGATTGGTTTACCAACTTCTGCGATATATCCAATTCCCTGAGTCGATCCGATAGAAAATCTTTCAGCACCACCAAGGTCAATTACTTTATTTTTATTGGTTGCCCAGTTAATTCTAGCTTCCCAAGAAAAATCTTTAGTTTTAAACGGAATAACATTTAAAGAAAGTTCATATCCTTTATTCTCTACATCTCCAGCGTTTATCCATGATCTGCTGTATCCAGTCTGTGAAGGAGTTTCGATTGATAAAATTTGATTAGTTGTATTTGTTTTGTAATAAGAAAAATCTAATCCTACTCTGTTTTTTAAGAATTTAAGTTCGATACCAGCTTCATAACCTTTAGTAAGTTCACTCTTTAAGTCGGCGTTACTCTTATTGTTCTCATCGGAAAAACGTATACCATCAGGTCCAAAATTACTAAACTTGTCATAGGTTGATTGGGTTACTGCAAATTCAGCATCATTTCCAGTTTCAGCATAATTTAAACGTAGTTTACCAAATGACAACCAACTAGCATCGATATGATTGCTAAAAATATAAGTCCCTGTAATAGAAGGGTATGTGTATGTGTTGTTTTTCTTAGGTAATGTTGATGATTGGTCAACTCTATAAGAACCTTCCAAGAAATAGGTTTCTTTAAAATTGAAAGTTGCATTTGCATATACACTTTGTGTACCTATAGTTTCTAAAAATTCCTGAGGGAAGTTAATAGGGGATATAGTATTACTTAACATATACTTTTCAGGAACGATTAAACCTCCATTAGTTGCTGAAAAGGTATTACCTTTAACTGATCGTCTTGAATTACCTCCTAATAGCCCATAAAATTTGATATTTTCTGTTATGTCAGTTTTAAAATTTAAGATTAAATCTAAATTGACTTCACGGAATGTTTTGTCATATCTTGAGTATTGCCCTTTTTTATTTGATACTCTTTTAGATCCTACAGCTATACGTTCTTCTTGTAATTGAGTATAATAATCTACAGATCCTTTACCTACAACGTTTAACCATTTTGCTACGTCTGTGCTTATTGCAAAATTACCAAAGAAACGATCTCTGTTTAAAGAGTTGTAGTTTTTATATCGTTGAAAGTATGGATTATCATGAAATTGTACATCTAAATCTTTTGGTCCTCCAATGCTCCAGCTCGTGTTTCTGCCTGTTATATTGTAGGCATCTTCTAAATCCTGAAAATCAATACTTGTATTATACCATTGTCTCACACTACTTAGGTAGTTATTTCCACCATCACCATATCCAGTTTCGTTCATCCCTTTAGCATATGCTTTTAGGTAATTTGCTGAAGCAGATATTTTAGTTTTTGGACTAAGGTTGTAACTTGCAGAAAAATTAAAGTTATCTTTTTTGTTACTACTATTTGGTAATATTCCTTGTGCTTGATTGTAGTTTGTATATCCAAATCTAAAATCTCCATTTTCATTAGAGCCAGCTACAGCTATATTATTAGTGTAAGTAAGGCTGTGTTGATAAAAATCATTAGGCGTTTTTTTAACAGGAGCCCATGGAGTTGGAACACCATAGGTAGGCAATTCTGGATAAAAAGAGTTCCATTTGTAAACTAATTTGCTTGGATCATATTTTGGTCCCCAAGAAGCATCATCTGTTGCCGCATAAGGATGTACGCCACCACCTAGATTTACAGTACCACCAAAACCGCCATAACCACCACCGTATTCCATTTGGTACTCTGGTAATGTTTTTTTATCAGCAACCCCTATGTTTACACCACTGCTAAAAGTAACACCTAATCCGGCTTTGGTTTTGTTGCCTTTCTTTAAAGTTACAAGAATAACCCCATTAGCAGCTCTAGAGCCATAAAGAGCAGATGCAGCGGCCCCTTTTAAAACGTTTATAGATTCGATATCATCTGGATTTATATCCGATGCAGCGTTTCCATAATCATATCCGCCAGTGTTTCCTGCTGTTTTTTGATCTTTAGTATTGGTGTTGTCATTGTTTAATGGAACTCCATCTACAACCCATAAAGCCTGATTATTTCCTGTTAACGATGATGATCCACGGATGACAACATTCGTTGAACCACCTATGTTGTTATTTCGTTTAATATCAATACCAGCAACTTTTCCCGAGAGTGAGTTCGCTACGTTACCGCTATTTACCTTAGTTAAATCTTCTCCTTTTACTTCCTGAGTAGCGTAACCAAGAGATTTCTTTTCTCTTTTCACATTTAATGCAGTAACTACAACTTCGTCAAGTGATGTTGAACCACCAGACATTTTAATGTTTACCTTGTTGGTAGTTGCAGGCATTTCTTGAGTTTTCATTCCAATGTAGCTAAACGAAAGAACTTGAGCTGGAGACGCATTGATAGCGTATGCTCCATCAAAGTCAGTCTGTGTTCCTGTTTTAGTTCCTTTAACTAATACACTCACGCCTGGTAAAGGCATTCCTGTGTCATCGGTCACAATTCCTGTAACTAATCTTTCTTGTGCAAGAATTAGTTGTGTTGCAAATACAAAAAAGAGTATTGCAATTTTCCTAAAATTAAATTTAAATTTCATTATACTGGTTTTATTATTAGTAAGTGCAAATATTTTGCATTTATAGCTTTTTTTATGCCAATATATTATCATAAACTCAGATTATATTATCTTGTTTTGAGTATTCCGTTTTTTAGTCTTAGTTTGCAGTATTTAGTTTGTGGTATCAGTCTCAATATTCAGTTTTTAGGGATCAATATGAAAACCTGTAGAGTAGTAAGAAATGTTTTTCATTGGAATTCTTTTAGCCAAAATCTTGTCTTTCTGAGGAATGAAGAAACTTAGCGTGTTCTCTTTGTGAATCTTTGCGAAATAGCTTCAATGCAGTTCGTCAATCTTGTCTTTCTGAGGAATGAAGAAACTCAGATATAGATTTTGATACGAGTCGTAGTTTTCAGAATAATAAAGTTAAGAGAGAAAACCTGCTAATTTTGCCTCAATCCCCTTAATCTGCTTGTAAAAAAAGTCTCAGTACTCAGTGTCATTCTGAGCGGAATTGAATGGCAATTTGACTAACAATAAAAAAAAACAGCTACAAGATTACTCAGTAGCTGTTAAAATTAAATAGACTTAAAAGGAGGGTATAAGCTATTTTTTTAGGATAAGTTTTTCTATATCTTCAATCTCTATTGGTAATGCTTCAGATAGATTGATATTTCCATTTTCAGTAAGTAAGTAGTCATTCTCTAATCGACAACCTATTCCTTCTTCTGAAATATAAATTCCAGGTTCACAAGTTAGCACCATTCCTTTTTCTAAATCACGAGAATATAGTCCCAAATCGTGAACGTCTAATCCTAAATGATGAGCCGTTCCGTGCATGAAATACTTTTTGTAAGCAGGAGAATCTGGATTTTGATTTGCAATATCTTCATTGGTTATAAGTCCAAGTTTGATTAATTCTACTTCTATTAAACCAGCCATTTGTTTCTCATAATCACTATGCTTAACTCCTGGCTTTAATAACTTAGAGCCTTCTTTTAAGCAATGTAAAACAGATGAATATACTTCTCGCTGACGCGGAGAAAAGACACCGTTTACTGGAACACATCTGGTTGTATCCGAATTATAATTGGCATAACAAACACCAAAATCAACTAAGACCATTTCATTGTCTTTACAAACAGCATCATTAGAATTATAATGTAATGCACAGGCATTTTTACCAGTTGCTATAATTGGTTTAAAAGCATGACGTGTAGCTCCATTTTTAATTAATTCATAAGTAAGCTCAGCTTCGAGTTCATACTCTTTTATGTTTGGTTTTATAGCAGTAAGGAGCCCTTTAAAACCTTTAATGCTAATTGCAATTGCTTTATTTATAAGCGCTACTTCTTCTTCAGATTTTATAGGTCTTAATTCACGTGTTATCTTTGCAACTCGATCATATTTGTGTAATGGATATTTTTCTTTGCACCATTGTATCATGCGATCTTGTCGAGTGGTCATTTCTGATGTTATTCTTTTAATGTGCTCGTTATGACCTAAATAAATTGTGTCAGCTTCAAAAGCAAAAAGTTGCAATGTTTTTTCGAACTCATGAACCCATTTCACATTTTTTATACCCGAAATTGATGACACTTCTTCTTTACTCAAAAAATCGCCGTCCCAAAGTTTAGTATGTTCACTTACTTCTTTTACAAATAAAATGGCTCGATTTTCTTCTTTATACGCATCTGGATATAGAACCAAAATAGTTTCGTCCTGATCGATTCCTGTTAAGTAGAATAAATCATTGTTTTGTGCAAATCCCATTACATCATCGGCATTATTAGGCATTACATCATTGGAAACTAAAATAGCTAAGCTATTTGCATTCATTTTTGTCGAAAAACGTTTTCTGTTTTCGATAAATAAAGAAGAAGGAATCGATTCGTATCTCATAATTTTATAATTGAAACATTTGTGTATTAACAGAGGTGTTTTTTCCAGAAATAATTTCTGAAACAATTTTACCAGTTGCTGGTGCCAAGCTTAATCCCATCATGGCATGTCCAGTTGCCAAAGTTAAGTTTTTTATTCTTTTATCTCTAGCAATAATTGGCATTCCAGATGGAGTACAGGGTCTAAATCCGTACCATGTTTCTTTTTCTTTCGGCATTTCAATCTTTAAGTCTGGATAAAAATCATTGATACTGTTAACGATTCCCTGAACTCTGTTTTGGTTAATTTTGATATCGTTTGTATGTGTAATTTCCATGGTACCTCCAAAACGAATATCATTACTCATAGGAGTAACAGCGACTTTTCCTTCACACAGAATTGCCGGAATAGAAGGCTTTTTGCTAGCATCTCTTAAAGTAAAGCTATATCCTTTTCCTGGTAGAATAGAAATAGATCTATTTAATTTTTTAGCAATATTTGGACTCCATGATCCAGTTGCTAAAACAACCTCATCAGTCATAAAAGGCCCCATGTCGGTAAGTATTTCGGTAACGGTATTGTTTTTTATTACAAAATCTTCAACCAGAGTTCTGTTATGAATTGTTACATTCAATTTATTCAATTCTTCTTTTATAAATTGCATAAATTTCTGAGGATAGATATGCGCATCACTTTTATAATGTACGCCACCCAGAACATCCGTATTAGTGCCTGTTTCTAGTTTAGTTACTTCATCTTTAGAAAGGTAATCTACTTCTAAACCAAAACATTGAGCTAATTTTCCTTCATGAATAATCTCTTCAGCTGTTTTCTCTGTTTTATAAAGCATTAAGAGTCCTTTTTTTTCATAAAAAAAAGAATTGTTTTCTTTAATAAAATCTTGATATAGCTCTTTACTAAAAAGGGATAAATTACAAAGCGCTGGCATTGCTTTCTCTACATGTTGTTTATTGGCGTGTTTATAAAATTGTAATCCCCACTTTGCCAAATCCATACTTAATCTTGGTTTTACATAAAACGGACTTTGACTATCAAACATCCATTTTATCCCTTGAGTAATCATTCCTGGTTGCGCCAACGGAATAATATGCGAAGGAACTATCATTCCTGCGTTTCCATAAGAGCAACCATCTGTCATATCCGATTTATCGAAGACAACTACCTGATACCCTTCTTTTGCTAAATAATACGCTGAACATAGTCCGATTATTCCTCCACCAATAATACTTACTTTTTTCATTATAATTATAGATTTAAATAATCATTGGGAAGAACTAGGTTCTATCAATCAATGATTTATTTTGGATTATATTTTTATTAAATTACCTGAAAACCAAATGCATATGGGTCTTCATCTTCATCAATGATTATATTGTTATATCCATATACTTTTGCCCATCCCTGTATACTTGGAACAATGGCTTTAATGTCTCCAATAGTTGTTTCTTCTTCGACTCTTCCTATAAATTTGCTGCCTATAAAACTTTCGTGTATATAATCATCCCCTTTTTTTAGTTTGCCCTTTGCATGAAGCTGAGCAAGTCTTGCTGATGTTCCTGTTCCGCAAGGAGAACGATCAATAGCTTTATCTCCATAAAAAACGGCATTTCTTCCTGATGATGTAGGGTCTATAGGATCACCTGTCCATAACATATGACTTACATCGCGTATAGTATCATTTTCGGGATGAATGAAGAAATCAGGATACTTTTCGTTAATTCGCTTACGAACTTCCTGACTGTATTGAACAATTTTTCCTGCTGTGAAATCCTGTATTCCCGAAAAATTGGTTTGCGGATCTACAATTGCGTAATAATTTCCACCATAAGCAACATCAAAAACTATTTCACCCAGTTCAGGACAATCTACAGTAAGTCCTTCTGCAGCTAAATAGGACTTAACATTCGTTAATCGTACCCAGTCCACTTTTTTACCTGTTTGTTGGTATTCAATCTGAACCAAACCAGCAGGAGCTTCCATCTTTATCTTACCAGGAATTTTTGGCGTTACCAATCCTTCTTCAACAGCTATAGTTATCGTTCCGATAGTTCCATGACCACACATTGGTAAACAGCCTGATGTTTCTATAAATAAGATTCCAAAATCATTATTTGGATCACTAGGCGGATAAAGTATGCTTCCACTCATCATATCATGACCTCGTGGTTCAAACATTAGCCCTTTACGAATCCAATCGTACTCTTTTAAGAAATGTTGGCGCTTCTCACTCATGTTGTTTCCAACTAAATTCGGACCGCCTCCAGCAACCACTCTCACTGGGTTACCGCAGGTATGTGCATCGACACAAAAAAAAGTTTTTCTTGGCATATACTAAATAGGTTTGTTGGTTATAATATCATTTACGGTTCTGGTAATATTTAATGGATTTTTATTTTGTAATGCATCAGGTAACAATTCGTCTGGCCAATTTTGATAGCTAAATGGTCGTACCCAACGTTTAACAGCATGGATTCCAACAGCTGTAAATCTTGAATCAGAAGAAGCAGGGTAGGGACCACCATGAATCATCGAAGCACAAACTTCGACTCCTGTTGGTACTCCGTTAAAAATTAATCTTCCAACTCTGTTCTGTAAAGCATCTACAACAGTATTATAAGTAGAAAGTTCCATTGGTTCGGCAATTATAGTTCCTGTTAACTGTCCGTCTAATTTATTAATTATTGTTAGCAATTCCTCATTATTTTCACATTGAACAATAATAGAAAATGGACCAAAAACTTCATGACTTAAAGTAGGGTTTTCTAAAAAGGTTTTACCATCTACAGCGAGTATGGTTTGTGGAGCATAATTTGGAGCGATTTCTCCTTTATATTCAGCAACAGTACTTACTCCGTTTTGCGATTGTATCTTTTCTTTGCCATTATTAAAATCGGCTTTAATAGATGGATGTAACATACATGAAGGAGCTATTTTTTCAATTTCCTCTGCTAATTGAGCTATAAATTGATTTAAATTGTTTCCCTTTATACCCAAAAGCAGACCTGGATTGGTACAAAACTGACCTGTTCCTAATGTTATTGAACCTGCATAGGTAGTTGCCCATTTTTTACTATTTTTTTCTAATGCATCAGGTAATATAACCACAGGATTAATACTTCCCATTTCGGCAAATACAGGGATAGGTTCTGGACGCTGTGAAGCCAAATCAAATAAAGCTCTACCACCATTAATACTTCCTGTAAAACCTACAGCTTTTACAAGAGGATGTTTCACCAAGCTTGTTCCGAGTGTTACTCCGCTACCAATCAAGTTAGAAAAAATACCTTCTGGCATATGGTGTTTTTTTGCAGCTTTTGTGATTGCAGAAGCAACCATTTCACCTGTTCCGATATGCATCGAATGGCTTTTTACAATAACAGGACAACCTGCCGCCAAAGCCGAGGCGGTATCACCACCTGCAGTAGAAAAAGCAAATGGGAAATTACTCGATCCAAAAACTACAACTGGCCCTAATGGAACTAGCATTTTACGTAAATCGTCTTTTGGCAAAGGTATCCTATCAGGAATAGCAGTATCTATTGTTGCTTCGAGCCAGCTTCCTTCAGTAAGCATGTTTGCAAAAGACCGCAATTGAAAAATGGTGCGACCTCGTTCGCCTTCAGCTCTACCTTTTGGATATCCTGATTCGGAGCAATATACTTCTAATAATTCATCGCCAAGCGCAAGAATTTCTTCGGCAATAGCATTTAAAAAGTCAGCTTTTTTTTGTGCTGGAAAATTTTTATAAATTTTAAACGCATCATTTGCCAGTGCAACAGCTTCGTTTATTTCCTCAGAAGTAGCTTCTATGAACGACCAAGGATTTTCTATATTCAACTGAGGATTTATTGTTTTGTATATTTTGGTTCCTGCTGCTTTAAGCTGACTTCCTATATAATTTTTTCCTGTAATCATTTTTATATGTTTAAGATTATAATTGAATCCAGACTTGCTAAAAAGTAGTATGTTTTATGAGCTGGCCATCATCACAAAATAACCAGCTCAAAAACAAACCAAACTAAAAACAAATCAAACTAAACTTTTTAAAAAAGTATTTTAATCCCGTTGGTTTTGAATTGCAAAGTTTTACTCAACACCTAGAGTTGTGTGTTTTGTTTTGTCGCAGATTTTACAGATTAAAACGATTCAGTTTTTTAATCTTTTAGTCCGGACAATTTTTTTTAAAGTGCCTTTAGAAGTTTGCAATAAATAATTTCAAATTTTTTAATAAAAAATAGGCTTATTAACCAACGGGGTATATTTTTATAGTACTATCGATTTATAATCAGGAAGCGTAGGTCTTGTACGTAAGCCTTCAGCAATGATTGCTAAAACTCTTTCTCTTTCAGCCCCATGAAGTGGTAATCTCGGAGCGCGAACGTATTCTGTTCCTAGACCTGTAGCTACTTCAGCTAATTTTATATTTTGTACCAAAAGCGGATTGATATCTAATTCTAATAATGGTAAGAACCATCTGTAAATTGCCAATGCTTCTTCGGCTCTTCCTGCTTTTGCTAGTTTAAAAATGGCTACTGTTTCTGCAGGGAATGCATCTACTAGGCCCGAAACCCATCCGTCAGACCCCATAAAAATACTTTCTAATGCTAGCGTATCAACACCAGATAATACTTTTAAACGCCCTTTAAAACGATTTATAATTCGGGTTACGTTTGAGATATCTCTTGTAGATTCTTTTACTGCTTGAATATTATCGAATTTCAAAATTTCTTCGAACATATCCAGTGAAACGTCAATTTTATAATCGATAGGATTGTTGTAAATCATTATAGGAAGTGAGGTGCTTTTTGCCACTTCAGAGAAATAAGTAACTGTTTCATGACTAGCAGCATTGTAACGCATAGGAGGTAATAGCATTAATCCTTTAGCGCCATTCTCTTCGGCTTTATTAGCAGCTAGAATTGCAGCCCGGGTAGTTTGTTCAGCTATATTCATGATCACTGGAACTTGTCCGTTAACTATATTAATAGTCTCTTTGATCAATTCTTTTTTTTCATCTTCTAATAATGTGCTTGCTTCTCCAAGTGTTCCTCCCAGGATAATTCCAGAAACACCAGCTTCGAGCTGCGCTTTTACATTTACTTCAAACATGTTGAAGTCTAATTTGTCATCGGCAGTAAACTTTGTTGTAACTGCTGGCATAACGCCTTTCCATTGAATACTCATAATTACGATTTTAATTTTTTCAAAAATATTTATAACCAGTAAATATGTAATTAGGTAAGTTATCATAAAAAGATACTATATTATCCTGTTTAATGCTAAATTTTAAAATTATTACTTAATATGTATATGTTTTTTTATATTTATGGCATATAATTTATCTGTTATGAAAGTATTTCCATTTAAAATTCCAAAAACTAAAGAAGATTCATTAATTTATCAAGAGGATGTAGAGTTTGTTTTTTATGATAAATTGCATCAACATGAAGAAATTCAAATCAGCTACATCGAAAATGGTGAAGGAACCATTTTTGTAGGCGATACTATTTCTCCTTATCAAAAGGGAGATATTGTCGTTATAGGAAGCAATCTACCACATGTGTTTAGAAGCGAAACCAATACAAATGAGTTATCGGTTATGCTAACCTTGTTTTTTACAGCGAACTCCTTTGGGAAAGATTTCTTTATGTTGCCTGCTTTAAAAGATATTCAGCCTTTTTGGGAAAATAGCAAGAATGGATTTGTGGTTAATAGTCCTTCTAATAAAACAGTTAAGTGTTTTAAGAAAATTAAAAAAGTAAATGAATTCGACCGGTTTATTCTATTTTTAGAGATAACAAAGAAGCTTTCTAAAGATAAGAAGATTCCACTTTCTAGTTATATATATGATAAAAAAATTACAGATAATGAAGGAAAACGAATGCAAACCGTTTTTGAATATGTAATGACAAATTTTCAAAAGAATATCACTCTTGAAGAAATCGCTGCTCTATCGAATATGACTAAAAATGCTTTTTGCAAATATTTTAAAGTCCGGACCAACAAGACTTTTTTTCAGTTTTTAATTGAAATACGGATTGAGCGGGCGAGCAAGTTATTGTCTCGTTCGCATGAACTTTCGGTTTTAGAAGTTTCAGAATTATGTGGATTTAATAATATTTCTAATTTTAATAGAAAATTTAAAGAGATCAAAGGAGTTTCTCCATTGGTTTACCGTAAATCCCAAATGCTAAAATGGAAACAAAAAGCATAGCCATTATTTATGAAGTAACAGTACTATATAAAAAAAGCTAAATCCAGATGGATTCAGCTTTTTTAATAATTATTTTCGAGTCTGTTTAGGTTGAAAAGGTTAGTCCTTTATTTTTAAAATTACTAAACAAGGCTTGACGCGCACTACTTATCGTTTCTTCAGTACGGTAAATACTGCACCAAAACTTTACTAATAACTTATAATTCCCATCGGATATGGCCGTATAATAAATTTGTGGAGTTCTGGTATCGTTTATCAAAGGTTGACTCTTTAGCGCTTCTAGTACAATTAAATTGATGTTTTCCGGAATAATATCACCTACTACTTCGAAGGCAATCTCTACAAGTTTAAAATTATCGGTATAGGTCCAGTTGGTTATATTTTGAGATAATAAATTACCATTTGGAATAATTATTTCAGCACCATTTGGAGCATTAATTTTGGTAGTACGAAGTCCCATAGCTTTTACTCGGCCAGATTGAGAGCTTATCTCGATAACATCACCAATTTGTATTGGTTTATCAAAGATCAAAATAATACCAGATACAAAATTGCTTACAATGTTTTGTAAACCAAGTCCAACACCAACACCCAACGCACCGAGTAAAATACTAAGTTTGTCTAACGGCATTCCCGATGCTGCTACAGCTAATAAATAACCACCAATTAGCACAACAAGACGTGTAATTAATAATTTAGAATGCTGACGCTTATTTACGTTTTCTTCATTCTCTTCATCAACCTCTCCAAAAAAGTAGGCAACATATTTTTGCAGAAGATGTGCCATCCAAATTATAATAAAGAATAAAACAATATTCCCCAGAGTAAATGTGATGCTTCCGATAGTATTAGGGTGGGTAAGTATTGATTTAAATGAAGTACGTAGCGACTCCCAGATATTTAAATTAGATGCAATCACAACCAACCACATATAACTAATTACTATTATAAATGGTCTTTTCAAATTATCTGATAAGCTCTCGTGATCAAAGATAGTTTCGATACCGCGCTTGATTCTTGTGGTATATATTTGTAAAAGAATAATTTCTAAAATTATTTTTAAGAGTACACTAAGAGCAATAATTTGTGTAATTGCAATAAAGGCAGTAAGGCTAAGCATGTTTGAAAGAGAAACTCTTCCGAAAAGATTAAAAATTATAGCTAAAACATTTAAACTAATGAATATTATACTAGCCCACTTAAAGAAAGCCTTTATGTATAATTGGTCTTTTATACTCTTTAGTTGTACTAAGCCATAGCGTATTCCTAAGACATTAATTAGGATAAATGCACAACGCTGAAACAAGCTAATTCCGATAAATAAATCCAGAAAACAAAGGGCTGAAAATAATCCTACTAAGAGAAATAAGTTTCGCATGGATTCCTTAGACCAATGATTTTTAAAAAGAATAGTAAGAGCTATAAGAAGAATCAACTGTAATAATTCTATAAATAAAGCAGGAGCATACAAATTACTTACTATAGCAATGTTGAGTCCAATTACAATCACAGGAAGGAGGATACCACTATTTAGATATTTAAAATCAAAGAGAGAAAGATTTTCAAAATGATTATTGCTCTTTAGGTATTTAAGATTATGTGATATATACCAAGCCAATAATCCCATAAAAAAAGCCAAAGTAATTAACCCACTGATGCTGTAGTTTAAGTAATAAGAAACTACGCTATTTTCTATAGCAACTTTTCCTTTGATGTTTTTAGAAATGTCTTTTTTAGCAATGGTATCGCTTGTTTTCCATAAAAAAGGATATTCTCTGCCTAAAATACTTATTCCTGATTTTTCGAGTTTCTTTTCGACTGTTAATAGAGCACTGGATACAGCGATTTTTCTTTGTACAGTTAATCTGTTTTTAGTGTTTAGAACCTCGAGATTATGGTTCATAAGACTATCTGTGCTCAAATAGCTTTTTTTCAGATTAAGAAATTCATTCTTGAACTGTTTTCGAAGAATAGTATCTTTTAGAAGAGTAATTAAGGTTTTGTCTTTTCGTAAGTCGATAAATCTGTCTTTGATTTTATCAAGGTTCTTGTTGCGTAAATTAATAGCAGCATTTTGTTCCTCTAGCTCCTGACGAATTTCTTGTAGAACAATACGATACATTTGCTGATTACGAACATTTGGGTTTGCGCCTTTTAAATTAGTTAATATAAGATCTAATTTTTGTTGGGTTCTGTCAATTTCAGCAAACAAATGAAATGTGCTTGTCTCAAAATCAGCATCATTGTAGGCAGATTGTATAACTTCTCCAGCCTTTTCGATAGCCATAAGATATTCGCTATCGGTATTACTTGTTCCTCCAAATAATTTACTACTTGCTTCAGTTTTAGCAGAAAGAGTAGTAGTTTGAGAGTACGTTAGGGGGGAGAATAAGAGTATTGTTAGTATCGATAACAGATAAATAATCTTGTTTTTGGGAAGCATCATAGACTCATGTATTAACTGCCAAATTTAGAAAAATAGACGGTTATAATGCTTATAAGATGTAAACTTTAAGTTTTGTTTACCTAAAAAAACAACAACCATATAAGTGATTAAATTGTAATGTTTAAAAACTTATAGGGTTGTATTGGGTAATGTGAGTAAATAAGATAAGAGTTTATTTCTTCATTATTAACGCTTTATTGTATTCGTAATTCATTTTCGCGATAGACAATACCGATATACCTTGTGGGCATTCTACTTCACAGGCTTCGGTGTTAGAACAAGCACCAAACCCTTCAGTATCCATTTGATCAACCATAGTTAATACCCTTTTTGAAGCTTCTATTTTTCCTTGTGGAAGCAATGCTAAGTGTGTTATTTTGGCACCAACAAATAACGCGGCACTAGAGTTTTTGCAAGTTGCTACACAGGCGCCACATCCTATACAGGCCGCTGCATCAAATGAAGCTTCGACAGTTTCGTACGAAATAGGAATGCTATTGGCCTCTGGAGCCTGACCAGTTGAAGCTCCGATATAACCGCCAGCTACGATGATAGAGTCTAAAGATGTTCTGTTAATTTTTAAATCCCGAACTACAGGAAAAGCAGTTGCTCGAAAAGGTTCAATATATATAGTATCACCATCTTTAAAGCTTCTCATATGAAGTTGACAAGTGGTAGTATGTTTTAAAGGGCCATGCGCTCTCCCGTTGATCATAACACCGCACTGCCCACAAATACCTTCTCTACAATCATGATCAAATTCAATAACACGTTCTTTAAGCTGAATAAGTGATTCATTTAAAAGATCGAGCATTTCTAAGAAAGACATATGCTCAGTAACGCCATCTATTTCATAATCTACCATTTCACCTTTGGAAGTGGCATTTAATTGACGCCATATTTTAAGATATAGTTTCATGTTTTCGGATTTTAATTATTTGTAACTACGTACCGCAAGTTCAACATTCTCAAATACCAAAGGTTCTTTGTGCAGTTCAGGAGGATTAGCAATACCTTTCCATTCCCAAGCCGAAACATAACAATAGTCAGTATCATTTCGTACTGCTTCCCCTTCATTACTCTGATATTCTTCTCTAAAGTGCGCACCGCAAGATTCTTCTCTTTGTAAAGCATCATAACACATTAGTTCAGCTAATTCTATATAGTCTGCAACACGTCCTGCTTTTTCTAATTCACTGTTTAAAGTATCATCTCCCGTTATTAGTAAATCTTTTTCAAAAGATGCTTTTAATGATTTAATGGCAACAATAGCCTCTTCAAGATTTTGCTTGCTTCTAGACAAACCACATTTTTCATAAAGTAATCTGCCTATGGTTTTATGGAAGTAATCAGTTGAAAGAGTTCCTTTGCTTTGCAAAAAACGATTTAATTGTTCTCTAACCGAATTTTCTGCTTCTGCAAAAGCGGGATGCTCAGTAGTAACTTTGGTTGCATTTAACTCTCCTGATAAATAATTAGGAATAGTATAGGGAGCTATAAAATAACCATCGACACAAGCCTGAAGTAGCGAATTGGCTCCAAGTCTGTTGGCACCATGATCAGCAAAGTTGGCTTCTCCAAGTGCAAATAATCCAGGAATTGTTGTCATTAGTTCATAATCTACCCAAAGTCCACCCATTGTAAAATGGGCTGCAGGGGAGATAAGCATAGGTTCTTTATAAGCGTCGATTCCGTTTATTTTTTCATACATAGCAAAGAGATTGCTGTATTTGGCTTCGATTGTTTTTTTGCCTTGAGCGGCTATAGCATCAGAGAAATCTAGATATACTGCATTTTTCATTGGCCCAGCGCCATGTCCAGAATCAATGCGTTCTTTGGCGGCGCGAGATGATATATCTCTGGGAGCAAGGTTTCCAAAGGCAGGATATCTGCGTTCTAGATAATAATCTCGTTCTTCTTCGGGAATAGAATTAGGAAGTCTGTCGTCACCAACTTTTTTAGGTACCCAAATACGTCCATCATTACGTAATGATTCGGACATAAGAGTAAGCTTTGATTGATTTGCTCCATGTTGTGGAAGGCAAGTAGGGTGGAACTGAATCCAACTTACTCCAGCCATATAAGCTCCTTTTTTGTGGGCTCTCCACAGTGCCGAACTATTGCATCCCATGGCAAGGGTAGAAAGATAGTAAACTTTACCATAACCCCCTGTTGCAAGTACTACTGCATCGGCAGCATGGCGTTCTATTGCTCCAGTTTCAAGATTTCGGGCTATAATACCTTTGGCTTTACCATCAACTAATACTAGTTCTAGCATTTCATGACGGGTATGCATTGTAACTTTTCCTGTGTTTACTTGGCGAAGAAGTGATTGGTAAGCTCCCAGTAAAAGTTGCTGACCTGTTTGCCCGCGGGCATAAAAAGTTCTTGAAACCTGCACTCCTCCAAAGGATCTATTATTAAGATAGCCTCCATATTCTCTGGCAAAAGGCACACCTTGAGCTACAGATTGGTCTATTAAACTCGCAGAACATTCGGCTAATCGATATACATTGGCTTCACGAGATCTAAAATCACCACCTTTAATAGTATCATAGAACATTCTAAAAACGCTATCACCATCATTTTTATAATTCTTAACCGCATTCACTCCTCCTTGTGCTGCTACCGAATGGGCTCTTCTGGGAGAGTCTTGGAAACAAAATGATTGAATATTGTAGCCTTGCTCAGCAAGCGATGCTGCACAAGAAGATCCTGCAAGTCCTGTTCCTACCACTATAACAGTAAGTTTTTTTCTATTGGCTGGGTTAACAAGCTTTGCTTTTGCTTTATAAGTATTCCATTTATCAGCAAGAGGTCCATCAGGTATTTTTGAATCTATCATTTTCATACTATTTTAAATAAATATAAAGAGGAATTGCCATGAAGCCTCCCGTAATGATTAGGGTATATCCCCATCCGAATATTTTTATTGCCTTTACGTATTTTGGATGATAAAGACCTAGCGTTCTAGATGCGCTAAAGAAACCATGCAACAAATGAAAACCTAATGCTACAAAAGATATCTCATAAATTATAACATACCATAATTGTGAATAGGATTGCACGACAATTTCATATAGATCTTTATTTCCAGCAGCATCTACAGGCAGATTTGTAAATTTATAAACATACCAAAAGTCCTTAAAATGAATTATAAGAAATAAAAGCAGAATCGTTCCTAGTATTCCCATGTTTCGGCTATTCCAAGCACTGGCAAAATTTCTTTTGTCATAATGATAGTTTTGCTTGCTAGCAGTATTGTTTTTTATTGTAATTATTATTGCATAGAGAGCATGAGATAGTAAAGACAAATACAGAATCCATGAAATGATTTTGATGAACATATTACCAGATAATAGCTTAGAGTACCAATTAAATTGTTCTCTTGCTTGATCTTCGGGTAAAAAAAGCTGTAGATTACCTAGTAAATGGATTACAAGGAAAAAGCATAGAAAGAGACCAGTGCCAGCGATAATGATCTTGTTTTTTAAAGTTGTAGATTTCATTTATTTGCAAGATTATTTAATAACTTATTATTTAGGAGAACCTAAATTTACTATTTATCATTGAATTTTAAGAAGAATCTTTCGATTAAAAATATAAATTGGAATGGGTTTAAATAATTTGGCTATAATCTTATGGAATAATTATTTTAATAAATGCAATTATGGTTTTGTTGCTTTAAATGAATTTTGTTCAAAATAAATGACATTAAGGTTATGTGAAAGAAATAAGTCTATAAGAACTATTTTGGATATTATTTTATACTTAATATTTAGAAGCCCTGAATGCTATTTTGATTATTATTCACAAACAAATTAATAATATTTCAAAAAAAAGCACCTAAAATAGGAGTATTATTTATTCTTTAATTTTAAGCCGAACTTATTCACTAATAATGAATTATTAAAAATAAAATAACGGTTTCATTAAATAGTAAGTAATTATTTAGGATAAAACAAATTTATTTTTGTAAGATTTTGCAGTAAATTTTTTATATTTGTCTATATCACTGGCTTTGTACAAAATCCAATATCAGGAATTGTATAAGAAAGGTATCTTCTTATTTATTAACTTTATTAAGTTATGCTACCAATTTTGATAGCAGGAATACAAGAATAGATTAAATATTTGAGGATGATTTTAAAAGCATTGAGATATTTACAATACCACCAATCTAGCAAATTTAATCTAGATAAATCTTTATAATTATTTTACAGTATAATTACTATACCTGTAGAGGTATAATTGTATAAGCCATTCCAAAAACTACCTATTTAAAAGGAATATCATTATCCCACAAATTCTTATAAATTATGAAACAAAACAAACTTTTTCTAGTAGTTCTTTTTTGTTCTTTTATGTTGTTCAGCAACTTATTAAGCGCACAGTTAATGGCAGTAGAATCAAAAGACACTTTAAACGGAAAACCTAAATTTAAAGCAAGGCTTATAGGTAGGCTTAAACTAAATGGTATTTATGATATTAAAGGAAATCTTAACGGAAATAGTTCTTTTCTTATTCATAATAATGATGTTTCTGGTTTGGATATACCTGCTTTTAGTATGGATATGAGACAATCACAGTTGCGTTTTGTAAGTACAATACAATTAAATAATGGTAAAGAATTAAAATCAATGCTGGAAGCTGATTTTGAAGGAGCAAATAATACATCTCAATTTAGGCTGCGTCATGCTTATATTCAATATGAAAATTGGACAGTGGGGCAAACCTGGTCAAATTTTGGAGATTCATCATTATGGCCGGCACCTTTATTAGACTGGGATGGGCCAACAGGTATGGTACTCTCACGTAGAATCCAGATACGATATACAGGGCACTTTAAAGAAAATGGACATACTGCTTTTGAATTATCTGCTGAGACTATGGAACCGCGCCGTTTATATGATTATACATTAAGTCCAACTAATGGTGTTGATTATGCGCCATCCAGACTTCCTGATGTAGTAGCGGGAATAAGATATGCTTTTGATAACGGAGGATTTATGAAATTAGCAGGTCTTTATCGTAGTATTGCTTATGATTCTCAGAACATTGCAGCTGGAGCGACCGAATTTGATTTTGATTCTCAAGATGCGGGTGGTATTACAGGTATTATGAGTATTTTTTTCAGAAAGAAATCAGGATTAGTAAATAATCTGCAAGCACAATGGACAATAGGTAAAGGAATTAGTGATTATTTTTTGGCTGTAGGAGGCTCTGGTCTTGATGGTTTTGCCAGATCAGATTTTTCTGGAAAGCTGGATTTAATGCCTGTACATGCAGGGTTTATTTCCTATCAACGTTACTGGGATAAAAAGTTTAATACAATGCTTATGACTTCATACAATCATTTTTATGATGGAGGTGGTACTCTGGCAGGATGGGATAAAATGACTAATTATCAGTTTACGCTTAATGTGTCTTATGATTTCTTTGATTTTTTAACATTGGGTATTGAACCCCAAATAGGCTATAAAGAATTGCAATACAGTGATGGCAGCAAACAAGGTGCTAACGCTGTCCGCATTAATTTTGGAATGCTATTTAATTTCTAATAACATGATTAACTCAATAAATATTAAAAAAATGAAAAAATTAGTACTTGTATTTTTGTTGTGTATAGCAACATCTATGGCTTTTGCACAACAAAAGCCAAGAATTATAATTCTTGCTACCGGAGGAACTATTGCAGGTGAAGGAAAATCATCAGATAGAGCAGGGTATACTGCAGGTAAAATACCTGTGTCTGATCTTATAGGGAGTATCCCTAGTGTAAATGCTATTGCAGATATTAGCGGTGAACAAATATCTTCTGTTGGAAGTCAAGATATGAGTATAGAAATTTGGAAAAAGTTAGCGGTACGTATTAATGAAATAGCTAGCAAAAATGAAGCTGATGGTATAGTTATCACACATGGTACCGATACTCAGGAGGAAACAGCTTATTTTCTTAACTTAGTTGTACCAAATGATTTGCCTGTTGTATTAACTGGATCTATGCGTCCAGCAACTGCTATTAGTGCCGATGGGCCTAAAAATCTTTTTGACGCTATTACTGTTGCCGCAAATCCTAAAAGCAAAGGACGTGGCGTAATGGTTTCTTTTAATGAATCAATATACGACTCAAGAGAAGTAACTAAAACAAGTACGACCAAAGTAAATGCTTTTAGATCTCCAGATACAGGGCCACTTGGTGAAGTATATGACGGACGTGTTGAATATTATAAAACAGCAGTAAGAGAAAGCGGTAAAGAAAAACCTTTTGGAGTAAACAATAATACTAAACTGCCTAGAGTAGAAGTTGTATATATGTATGCGGATGCATCTGCTGATTATATAAATTATTTAGTAAAGCAAAAAGTAGATGGAATTGTAATAGCTGGAGTTGGAAATGGAAATTTCTCAAAGGCTTTTACAGATGCAATAAAAAAAGCCACTAAGGCAAAGATCGCTGTATGTCGTTCAAGCCGTAGTCTAGAAGGCAGAGTAGTGCTGGATGGAGAAACTAATGATAATGAACTTGGTACAGTTGTATCAGATAATCTAAATCCACAAAAAGCAAGAATCTTGTTGATGCTTGGACTTACAAAAACTAAAAATCAAAAAGAACTGCAAGATTTTTTCTTCCGTTTTTAATTTCCTTTAATAATTTAATATATACTATTATGAGCGATTTTCGTACAGAGCATGATTTTCTTGGAGAAAAACAAATACCAAACAATTGTTATTATGGAGTACAGACCGTACGTGCCAAAGAAAATTTTAATATAACAGGTATTCCAATAGGATCAGAACCTTTATTTATTAAGGCCTTTGGTCATGTAAAAAAAGCTGCAGCAATGGCCAATAGAGATCTTGGCGTATTAGATGCAAAAAAGGCAGAAGCAATTATTTATGCATGTGATAGATTAATTGCTGGAGAATTTGTAGATCAGTTCATCAGTGATCTAATTCAGGGAGGAGCAGGTACATCTACCAATATGAATGCAAATGAGGTAATTGCCAATCTGGGATTGGAATATATGGGGCATAAAAAAGGAGAATATCAATACCTTCATCCTAATAATGATGTGAACCTTTCGCAAAGTACAAATGATGCTTATCCATCCGCTTTTAGAATAGCAATTTATCTTAAAATAGAGTCTTTTACCAATGCATTAGAACAACTACAGGATTCATTTTTCCAAAAAGGGAAAGAGTTTGCTAATGTTATTAAAATGGGACGTACACAATTGCAGGATGCAGTACCAATGACATTAGGGCAGGAGTTTAATGCTTTTGCAACAACCATAGGAGAAGATGTGATCAGGTTGCGTCAATCAGAAAGGTTAATCACTGAAGTTAATATGGGAGCCACTGCTATTGGTAGTAAAGTAAATGCACCAGAAGGGTATCCAGAACTTTGTGTAAAATACCTTGCAGAAGTAAGTGGTGTTCCAGTTACTCTAGCAGCCGATTTATTTGAGGCTACTTATGATCCTAGTGCTTTTGTAGAAGTAAGTGGTACTTTAAAAAGAAGTGCTATTAAATTAAGCAAGGTTTGTAATGATTTACGTTTATTGAGCAGCGGACCTCGTTGTGGATTTAATGAAATAAACTTACCAGCACTTCAGCCAGGATCATCGATTATGCCTGGAAAAGTAAATCCTGTTATTCCAGAAGTGGTAAATCAGACTTGTTTTTATGTTATTGGAGCCGATTTAACGGTTACTATGGCTGCTGAAGCGGGACAATTACAATTAAATGTAATGGAGCCTGTAATAGGATTTGCCTTGTTTACATCATTGGAATACCTTACCAAAGCTTGTAATACTTTAAAAGACAAATGTATTGTAGGAATCACAGCCAATGCAGAACATGCTAAAGATTTAGTGATGAATAGTATTGGTATTGTTACACAGCTTAATCCAATTCTTGGCTATGAGTCTTCTGCAAGCATAGCTAAAGAAGCACTTAAAACTGGTAAATCGATCCATGATATTGTAGTAAATGAAAGAAAGCTTATTACTCAAGAAAAATGGGATGAGATCTACTCAATAGAAAACCTAATTAACCCTAAATTCATTACTTCATGATATTAGTACAGTTCGCTATACTTTTGGCTATGATCCTAATCGGATCTAGGCTTAAGGGAATCGGTTTAGGCGTTATGGGAATGATAGGACTGCTTATATTTGTTCTGATCTTTAATATGCGCCCTGCTGAGCCCCCTATAGCGGTACTACTTATCATTTTAGCAATTGTAACCACAGCTGCCACACTACAGGCAGCTGGTGGTTTGGATTATTTGGTAAGCATTGCCGAAAAAATTATTCGACGTAATCCGAAGCACATTACTTTTATAGCGCCATTTACTGTTTATTTCTTATGTTTATTTGCAGGAACAGCGCATATTGTATATTCACTGCTTCCTATTATAGCCGAAGTCTCAGCTAAGAAAAGAATACGACCTGAACGACCGTTAAGTATATCGGTTATCGCCTCGCATATGGCGCTTACTGGGAGTCCAATGAGTGCTGCAACGGCATCATTGGCAGCTATACTGATGTATTCTACAGCTGTGGTTGATATAATGAAAGTGTGCATTCCTGCTTGTCTTATAGGAATTGCTGCAGGAGTTTTTTCGGTATGGAAAAAAGGTAAAGAACTTAACGATGATCCAGAGTTTATCGAAAAAATGAAAGATCCTGTATTTGCAGAGAGTATAGACAAGACTTCTGAATCAAACAGAGAATTAAAACCAGGTGCTAAAACAGCTGTTTTTATTTTTGGAAGTGCAATATTGCTGATCATATTTTTTGGAGCTTTTCCTCAGTTTCTTCCTAATGTAGGAGCAGGAGCAGCAGGATTTGCGGTAGGAGCAGACGGAGCTGTTAACCTCACTGGATTGATTATAATGATTACACTATCGGCTTCGGCATTGATAATGATAATTACAAAAACATCGGCTGTAGCGGTGTCAAAAATGAGTCTGTTTACTTCAATGGCGACCGCTGTTGTTTCTGTGCTTGGTGTTGTATGGATGAGTGCTACTTTTATGGGAGCTAATGAAGTTTTAATAGAAAGCACCTTTAGAGACATAACCTCTGAGTATCCTTTTACTTTTGCTTTCGCATTGGTCATCATGGGGGCGTTGACTTTTAGTCAAGCAGCTACGACAAGAATCATGATGCCAATAGGATTGTCTTTAGGAATTGGACAGCCACATCTTATAGCGATGTTCCCTGCAGTTAATGCAGATTTTATATTACCGGGTTACCCAACATTGGTTGCTGCAATGGATTTTGACCGTACTGGTACAACCCGTATTGGGAAATATGTAGTTAACCACAGTTTTATGCTTCCCGGTCTTGTTACAATTGCCGTAACGATTGCTTCAGGGTTCTTATTAAGCATGTTTTTGTAGTATTGATTTTGATTAAAAGCGGTACATAACAATAAAACATAGTATAAAAATAGTATTCTGATTGCATTTTTAAAATATAAAAGCCCAATTCTTCATAGAATTGGGCTTTTTGTTTCTTATTGACAGATTTATTTTTCAAAAAATAATAGGTATAAGTTCCTTGAACAACAGTAAATTAAGTAGTGTACTTAGTTTGGTACTTACTTTTATTTAAAAATAATTCATTTTTTGTATTGTTTAACTCTAAAGACTACGTATCTTTGCACCCGAAACAACGCGGGATAGAGCAGTAGGCAGCTCGTCGGGCTCATAACCCGAAGGTCACAGGTTCGAGTCCTGTTCCCGCTACTAAGACAAAAGCTTCAGAGAAATCTGGAGCTTTTTTGTTTTAATTATACTTACAAAATAATGCCCGATTCAGATTGCGGGCGCGAAGTCAGGAGACATTCGATAAGCTTGCATGCTAATACATAAACTGGTTAATCCTCAATAATCTACATTAATGTTAGTACGATAAGTATTCAATAAATAAAACTCCGTTTGCGTTTGATCGTTTATGAAATAAAAATTCTATTTTTGAAAACAAAGAAAGAATGACATTTATGAGACATACCCATCCAGTTTAGGTTAGATATACCAGAAATCGTTTGATCCATATACAAGTTACTTGCTATCTAACCACTTAATCAGAAAATTAAACCATAAATTACGACAATGAAATATTTAACCACTATTTTATTTTTCACATTACTTGCATGTAAAAGTGTCCATCAAACCAATAAAGAAAGTGTTGAAAATGCGATTACAAAAAATGCTGTTCAGTTATTAGAGGATAAAAGATTTCATTCTGTTTCCGTGACAGTGTTTAAAGATGGAGAAGCCACAATAAAACATTTTGGTGAATTAACTATCGGAAAAGGAAATAAACCAAACGATTCTACACTTTATGAATTAGCTTCTGTAACCAAAACTTTTACTGGTTATATAGCCGCTAAAGCCGTACTTGATAAAAAAATAAATCTAGATGATGATATTAGAATCTATCTTGATGAACCTTATCCCAATTTAGAATTTAAAGGAGACCCCATAAGAATCAAACATCTCATTACGCATACAAGTGGATTTCCAAATTTCCCTATAAAAGGCGAAAATAAAAAAGCTTTTTTTGAGGGATTAAAGCTAATCAAAATAGAAACGAAACCAGGAGAAGTATATTCCTATTCAAACACGGCTCCAGAGTTGACAGCATATATACTTGAAAAAGTCTATCAAAAACCATATGAGGAATTGGTAACTGAATATGTTTTGAAACCAAATAAAATGAACCAAACCAAGTTTACACTAAATGAAAATGATAGCACTAGATTGGTAAAAGGTTATAATGATAAAAACGAGTTAATGTCTAACTTCAATAGAACTTTATGGGGCGGGATTTCTGGATTGCATTCTACGACTACGGATTTAGTGAAATATATGAAATTGCAACTAGACAAGTCAAATCCTATTGTAAACGAATCTCATAAAAAATTATATAAAGAAGGTTCTGATTTTTGGGAAGGCTATCATTGGTATATCATAGAAAGTGATAATAAATTAATTTATAGACATCACGGAGGTATATACGGAATGCAGAATTGGTTTGTAATTTATCCTAAACAAAATATAGGGATATCCATATTGACAAATACCAGCTTTAATGAAACAGGAGAGATTTTAGAAAAAGTAGTTGATAAATTGTATGATGACATAAATAAATAGACACAAAATAAAAACAAACCGTACATAACAGCAGTTGGGCAAAATGGCGGTTTTAGTGCTAAATTCAAGTTCAGTTCTTCGATTGAACTTTTGTACAAAACCGAATATTTTAGATTCGTTTTGCTTCTATCTTTTTTCCATTCTGTAATAAAAACAAATTTGAAATTTCTCCTTTTTCGTTCTTTTCAAACTGAATTTGTGCATCTACTACTTTGTAGAAAAACAACATTTCACTTTCTGCAAATATCGGCAACACATTTTGTCCTGTCAATTGTGAAAAAAGTTGGTCTTTATCTACTGTAATTTTGATTTCAAAACCATTTTCAACTTCATAAGTCCCAACAAACTTTTGAAGTTCTTCAGCTGTAATACTAATTTCTTTTCTGATTTTTTGCACAGGCAATGGTTTATTATATAGAATACTTCTAATTGCTTTAGTAGGAATTGAAACGTTGTTGTGATTTTGAAGTATTATTATTGTTTTATCATTTGTAATATGTCTATCGATTAGAGTTGCATAACCTGGCCAACCCCCATCATGGTTTGCAATTTTTCCAAAATCAGCATTGTTTTCAATTCCCCAACCAAAACCATAATTCCTTTTAGCTCCGTCTTTCAAAGTTGCTAATTCAAAAACTGCTTTCATTCCCTCTTTTGTGAGTAATTTATTGGTGTATAATGCTCTATCCCAAATTAATAAATCTTTTACAGTTGAATTAACTGATCCGTCTCCAACAATACCATCAAGCCAAATAACGATTTTAGTTTCTTTCAATTCGTCTGGTAAAGCATATTTTTTCAAACTATCTGAGTAAATATAACCAAAAGCATAATTGTCAATTTTCTTTGGCAATAATCTACGATTGTAAACAAAGGTATTTTTCATTTTCAACGGTTCGAAAATAGCTGTTTTTAAATAATCAGCGTATGTCAAACCCGATGCTTTCTCAATTATTGATGCCAATAGTGCATAGCCCGTGTTGCTATATTCCCATTTAGTATTTGGCTCAAATAATATTTTTGGTTGATGGTTACTAAATGTATTAATTATGTCTTTGTTAGTAGCAATTTTAGATTTGTCAAATAAACTATCCATAAGCGCCATATAGTCTGGCAGACCTCCAGTATGATTCAATAAGTTTCTTACAGTTACACCTTTATAAAAAGAAAGTTCTGGTAAGTATTTTTTAATGTCATCGTCCAAATTCAATTTCCCTTTTTCTTTAAGTATCATTATCCCCATAGCCGTGAACTGCTTTGAACAAGATGCCAATTCAAAAATCGAATTTTCGTCCAATTTATCTTTTGTTGTTTCGTTTGCAAGTCCAAAACTACGGTTATAAATAACTTTCCCTTTTTCTGCAATTAGAAAATTTCCATTGATTTTCTCTTTTGAATAAAGAGAATTGAGTAAACTGTCAATTTTTTGAATTCTGTTTTGTCCAAATGTAAGATGCCCAATTAAAAGAAGTCCGATTGTAATTGTTAATTTCATTTTTTTATTTCTTGTTAATTAATGTAGCGAGATGTCTCGCAAAATTGCCACCAACTTATTTATATGTGTGACAAAATCACACATAGCCATCCAAATTTTGATAGCTATGTATGATAAATTTTATACATTATTTATCTTTCAAATATATATTTTTTTCACTACAAACTGTCAAAAGGATATTAAATTTGATTGATACTTTTTAGCATTTATATGAGTGGCTATGCAAACAAAAAGCATAGATAAAATTAAGATGTACATGCTAAAATACCATAATACCCCATGATAATTTGGTTAGCTATTTAAATACTTCCCGCTACTAAAACAAAGCTTCATAGAAATCTGAAGCTTTGTTTATGCAGTATAGCATATTGACGTTTAATGAGTAAGCCAAATCTGTAGACTTGTTTTTAGGATGAGACAAACGTTTGTGCGCACGGTTGCAAATCTGGGCTATCGGGTATAATTCATTTTTTGTATTGTTTAACCATAAAAACTACGTATATTTGCACCCGAAACAACGCGGGATAGAGCAGTAGGCAGCTCGTCGGGCTCATAACCCGAAGGTCACAGGTTCGAGTCCTGTTCCCGCTACTAAGACAAAAGCTTCAGAGAAATCTGAAGCTTTTTGTTTTTAACCCTTTTTTCAACATCTCATTGTATTTACGAACGAGACGTTCCCGCAAGTAGGGCGATAGCTTTTTTGTCTGTTGTTATATGTCACATAATATTGTTACTGGGTACTTTTTCTGTTGAAATATTTTTATGTGATTTTCTAAGTCACTAAAAATTGTTTCAAATCTTTCAAAGTCCTCTTCATAACCAAATGATCCCATCTTTTTTAGTCCATCTATAATTCTCAAAGTCCCAACTTTTTCAAATCGTTCTTTGAAGTTTATAAAGTCTTTGTGGGTTATAGCAAGCTGTATTACGCCAAAAAAGAAATTACAATTTCCACCTGAAAAGTTCCAAATTCTCTCAATGCCTGGTTGCATCTCTTTTGTTGTTCGTTGGTCGTAGCCACTTCCAATTTGTCTGCCTAATATTTCCTTGTCTTTCAAATTGTCAATTGTCGGTTTTTTACTTGAATTGTAAGTTGTCGGAACTAAAATATAATTGCATTGTCCTCTGTATTGCTCAATAGCTGTACATATAACGGCTCTGTAATTGCCGTCTTTAAGTTTAAAAGTCAATAAGTCGTCAGATTGAAAATAGAAGTTGGTTATTTTTCTATATTTTTTTCTTGCTCTTATTTTTGTATTTGTCTGACTTATTTTCTTCCAAAATTTGTCAAGTTCCTTTTTTCTTGCCTTGCCGTCTTTTTCATTATTTTTTGTCCATTCTCTAACGCAAGCAGCTTTGTCAATAATTGATTTTACATAAGCTAATTTTTCATCAGTCAATACTCCCATTTCCCAAAGAGCCAAGGCACAAGAAGTAACATAAATTTCATTGTCAAAGTCGTCAAAGTAGTCAGATTGAATTAAAGGGAATTCTTTGTCTATAATGTCAAATTCTACTCCATTGTCATACAAGTCCATAATACCCCAATAAGTATCGTGAGCTGTGTCACCATCAATTATCTTAACTCCGTCTGTTGCCATTTTCTGTTAATTTGTATCGTTTTGTAAATTTACCGCTAAGGTTCTAATACTACAGCGGATTTGAAACTAAATTAAGCCCATTCAGTTGATTTACCACCCGAGCTATTTGCTTTAAATTTTATTTCGGTGAATGAAGTCCTATTTTATTTCCTTCCGAGTCAAGAAATATTGCAAAAAAACCGATTCCATCTGCATGAGATGCTTTTGGTACGAGAATTTTACCACCATTTTTCTCTACTTTGTCAAGGATAACCTGAAGATTGTCACCACCATTCAAATACAGAGTAACACCATCAGCAGAGAGTTTGTAACCATCGGCTTTAGTTATTACACCTGTAACCATTTGTTCTTCATAGGGTAAAATTCCCATTTGCATTCCGGGCATGTCTATTTTTTCGATTTTAATGTCCAAAATTGCCTCATAAAAATCGATTGCTCTTGAAATGTCCGTTGCTGGAATTTCAAAGATTGAAACATAACTTTTCATATTATTTGTTTTTGTTAAAGTGTCTTGGGATGTGGTTTTTGCATTAGTCTTGTTTGAATTATTACAAGAGGTCAAACAAAGTCCCAAAAATGCTGTTGCGAATAAGATGTTCTTTACTACCATTGTCTAATATGATTAAATTTTACTGCCAAATTTATCATAGTACTTTGTGTCAAAATAGTAAGAACGCGACACCCAAAAACTTTATTTATAAAAAAGCGAAGAAAGTACCATGTTTTCATTATCTAAAAACTCTTTTGGGGTAATTCCGATAAATTCTTTGAAGTCTTTTATGAAATGATTTTGGTCGAAATATTCATTTTCATAGGCAATGTCAGTCAAGGTTTCAGATTTTTTATTTAGCAACATTTGTAAGGTAGACTGCAAACGAATTACTTTACCTAATTGCTTTGGACTTATTCCAATTTGTTTTTTAAAATGTCTTTCAAGCTGTCTTCTTTTCGACAATTCATCTTTCAAAATAATATTGATTGGCGTACTACCATTTGTGGATATAAGGCTATCAACAGTATTTTTTACAATGTTTTCAATAGTTGTTTCTTCATTGAGTTTGCTTAAAAGAAATGTTTCAATGATGTCGATTCGTTCTTTTGTGTTGCTTGCAGTAATGATACTTTGTTCCAAGTCATTCGCTTGAATTTCATTGAACAAATATTTGATTGGTGTTTCTTGGTCAACTAAATTCTCGAGTGGTGTGTTTACAAAATTTGCAAACCCATATGGATAAAAGCAAATTGCAAATGTGTCAACATTTCCAACTGGCTCTATAAAGTATGATTTGGTTCGCTGTCCCATTACCATTGCACTTGGATTAAAAATGTACTCGCTTTCAGAAATATATCTTTTAATCTTGTCGCCAAAGTTAAATGTCATTTCAATACAGCCGTCAGGAATAATTTTTTGCTTTTGATTTTTGGGGTCAAAAGGTACTTTCAATGTCCAATAATATTTGACTAATGATTCTAAATCGGGATGTGGTTTATAAGTCTGATAGTCCATTTATGTTTGATGTTTCAAATTGGTATACTGTCATTCTATGCTTGTGGCTACACCAGCTATTTCTTTAGTTGTTCAAGCAACAGTTCTTTTAATTGTGAATCTAATTTTGTGATTGCTTTTGTATAATTTCTTCCCCAAATAGAATAGATAATCTCTTCAACGTTATAGCTTTCTAGTTTTTTCAACTCGTCAATTAAAAGCTCTAAATTTTGTTCTTTATTCATCAATGTTGCAAGGTTTTTATATGTCATTTCAAACTGTGCAGAGAGGATACCTTCACAAATCAGAACTATTGATTTTTTAGTAACTCCATATTTATCAATTAAGTCATTAATAAAGTATTTATGAACCATTTGATGTTCATCGTCTAATATTTCAAAATATTTATGAACTAATGGAAAATATTTTTCAGAAGCCAATCCCAACCCAAATACGGCATAACTTCCAGGTAAGCAGCTTTTTTCGCCTTCTTCTACGTCATTATACCATTCAAATTCTTTCATGGCAACCAATGCATATTGCTCGATTTTATCGTGTAGTTCGGGATATTGTAAGCAATTGGTAAAAAATCTATTGGTAGAAGATTTTGCAATTCCTTTAATTGGTAAAAATTGTTTTTCAGATTTTGAAGAAAATTTAATAGAGTAACTGTTAGGAAACCCTTTTTGAAGGAGATTAATTATGAAATCTAAAGCCTTTCCGTAGCATTCTGAAGTTTCGTTTTTGATAGTAACGGAAATTGTAGAAAAAACATCATTGGCTTTACATTCTATGTTTTTGTCTTTATAATGAATATCTTCTTGAGCAAATAATCCTGTACCGAAATTAAGATATTTTTTTGCTGTTTCAGAACCGAAATCCTTGCTTGCTATTTCTAAATCTTTCAATGCATCTGAAGCATAATCTTTAAGTTTAATCCTCAAATAGGAAGTGTAAACCCAAAGTGAAAGTTGTTCAGCGTTTACATTTTCTTTCTTAAAATCATTTTTGAATGTGAATTTTTCAGAGTAATTTCCCGAAATATCTAAATGCAATGGTTTAAATTCGTCTCCTACCCAGTTTTTGAGCATATGTAAAATGCTTCGTTCAAAATCATCACTTGATTTTCTGTTTTTGATGTCTTTGAAAGTCTGATTTAAACAATGTTCTATTATTTCAATAAGCTTCGTTGGCGAAAAATCCATCAAATTAAAATTTACTAGGTTGCCAGCAAACACAGTTACTTCTCTTGCATCCTTGACTTTTCTGTCAAGATTGTAAATAACTTTTGTGATATAATTGTTCATTCGTTCCCGAAGCTCTAGTTTTCGTTCTTCATCTTCGATGAAAAATGTTTCCTTGTATGATCCGCTTTTATATTCAAATTCCAAAACTACCTTAATACAATAGCTAAACATTGGTTGATTGGCTTTGTCAAAAAAGAAATCTGAAATTTGTTGTTTTAGAATAGAAATTACATTGTCAATAAGATTCTCTTTCGGCAGATTATCTATGGGTTCTGAAATTTCGAGTTTAAAGTAAGGTGTTCTGTCCCAAGCGAAATCGTATAAAAAGAATCCTATCTTCTGTCCTTTGAATTGAATTTTGAGATAATCGTGATACCCTTCCTGAATTTCACATTCAGAATATGCGGTTTCTCCGATATGATTTTTTAAGTCTTTTTTTGTTACTTCGGCAATACCATTGGAGACATTGTCGATAATTATTTTTTCGATTGTATTCATTTCTGTTTTTTGTCGAGTTTTGTTTTGACGTAGTGATGTTGTGCTATTACAGCTAACGTCTCACTACTAAAGTGGGTTTGGGACTAAATTAAACCCTATTTTCAGATTTCGCAAATCATCCCAAATACAAAACCAAGTTTTTATTAAGCCCCGTTATAGGAGCTGTTATACTGTTGTTTTATTTATGCCAATCAAAACCGCAAAATCGGCATTGTTTGGCGTTTGGTGTTCTTGCTAGTTTTTTACATTTTGGACATGTGTTGAAAAATACTTTATCAGGATACTCTTCAATAATTTTTTTAGCGGTATTAATTTCGAAATCATCATATCCAAGTTTAAGTAAATCTAAAACTTCTTGTTTATCAGTTATCCATCCTTTTCGTTTATACATTTCTAAAAGTTTAGGACTGTCATTGTCTTCAAGTTTTAAAATTGAAGAATGATGTCTCCAAGCAAGTTTTTCTTTTTCAGGTAAAAGACTAAAAAAGTATGTTACAATATATTCAGCTGTTTCTTTGTCCATTAGTGTGAAATATTTCGATAAATTTAGTTTATTATTAAAGCATGGATACAGCAAAGCAGATTTGGAACTAAATTAAGACTTATTTTCGGTTGAATATAAATTTTCCAAATACAAGACCATTTTTAAATTTAGGCTAAAACCCCAATCTCGCAAACGGTTGTTAGCGGTAGTGCTAGTAGTTAACGATATTTTTATAATTCTGCTCTCCCAATTTTCCAAATCGATAATAAGTTCTGAGTTCATCTGAAAACATTCTTATATTTTCTGTTTTAGTTTGAAAAAAAAAATATTTTTTATACTCTCCATCTTTTTTATATATTTCGATATAATTTTTAACACCATTTGATTTTTTACGTTCCAAAGCTCTTGTATTTCCATTAAATTTTCCGTGAAAAGAATCACTTAAAATCATTATTTTTTCAATTTCGTAAATTGTATAAACATCATTATTGCAAGTAATTTTATCGGAATCTATAATCAAGTTGCCACTATATTCTCCATTTGTAGTTTCGCATATGAAAAAATTACTTATCATAAAATAAAGAGAATATAGAAAAGTAATGATTACAAAAATAAATCCAAGTAATTCGAGATTCTCTATATATGAAGTAAATATTGATGTTGATGAATAGATTAAAAAAGTAATTGACCATAAAAGCAATAGACTAAACAAACGTTTATCAATCTTAAATGAATTGTTTGGAGTATATATTCTGAGTTTTTTTTCCATTAGGATTTGTGAAATTCCAAGTAGGCTTTGAAGTTATGAATAGTTAAATTTTCTAGTATCTCGTGGAATTACCGCTACGACTGTGGGTTTGGAACTAAATTAAGATTTATTTTTCGGTTGAATATAAATTTCGCAAATACAAGACCATTTTTAAATTTAGACTAAAACCCCAATCTCGCTAAACGGCTGTTACACGGTGTTTTTTATCTTTTTATTTAATAGTTTGAGTAATTTCTCCTGTTTGATATTTAAAAAATTAGTTTGTATAGAATATTGAGAGTTAGCTATTGGTTTACTTACTTTATTGAGAAATTTATAAAACCAAGTCTTGGTATATTTTTCTGTTGGCTTATTCAGTTCAATAAATATTTGCTTATTTGTCTTAATTCCTCGATGATTAGTATTAAAGATGAAAAATGATTTTATGTTGTCAATTTGAATGGTTTTGGATGGAGCCAAAACGTTATGAATTATTATTTCATTATTTGCAATTGTTAAAAGAGGTTTTTTCCTTATTAATAATAGAATAGACAAAACAATTCCAAACGAAAACAGCAAAAAAGTGAAAATAAAAATTACACTTTTAAATAGTTTTTCTTCAAAATTAATCATTTTATCACCTAATAATATTCCTGCAATAACAAATATTAAAGATATTAAAAGTAGTAAGAATGATGTTAATTTGTTCGAATAAAAGTGTTCTTCCTTCAATTTACGTTATTTCTTTTGGTCATTAGTATTCGTTTCGTTCTTTTAAATTATCTGCTAACGTTCTGGTATTACAGCAGGTTTAGACTAAATTAAAGCCTATTTTCGGATTTCGCAAATCATCCCAAATACAAAACTAACTTTTCATTAAGCCAATTGCCCAAATCCGTTGTAGGAGCTGCTACCAGCTATTCTTAACTTATCCACAAGAGCTCAGTCTTGATAATTTTCCATTTTCCGTTTTGTTTTTCAAGAAAACAAGCATAAGCTGAACTACACATATATGGACATTCATGAGTCACAGTAATATAAGCTTTAGTTTTATCTAGAGAAAAGTATGGAATTGATAAATAATAATATCTACTCACATATAATTCATATTTATCTAATAATTTTAAATCTATTTGTTTGATTTTGCCATTGACATCCTTATCCAAAATAAATTTTGATAGATGGTTGTTTTGAAATTTAAGATAAATGGAATCCTTAGAATTAAATAAATATTGGTTCTTAATTTTTTTTGTGAGTAACTCGTTTACTGCAATATTTGATTTCTTAAGTTCAGTCGAAATTGCTTCAGAATCTATATAATATCCTAATTTGGGAAGGCTATCACTATGAATTACAATATCTATTATTTGATTAATATGTTCTTTTTTTGGCAATTCAAATTCAGGAACTGATTTCTGGCAATTTGAAAAAAGAATTACTAAGATTATTAAATATTTCCACATTTTTTTATGTTGTTATTTTCAGAATAGCTGGTAACGTTCTGGCACTACAGCGGGTTTGGTACTAAATTAAACCCTATTTTCAGATTTCGTAAATCATACAAAATCAAGTTTATATTAAGCCTTACCTAAATCAGTTATAATAGCTTTTAGCAGTTCGTTTTATTTTTTACTCATCAGTTTTTCGGTTTCAGAATTATAGAGTTCTTTGCCCATTGTAATTTCTTTTGCGTTTATAAAGTCATCAATACTTATATAAATTAGATTATTTTCATCTTCCAAATTTTCATTTTTCTTTTCGGCTAACTCAACACTTGATTTCCCTTCGATTAAAAATAAATAAATTTTATTCTCAAAGTTTACTTTTGCAAGTTCAACAATTCTTTTGTAAATTATTTCGTTAATTTCAGGATAGCTGATTCCTCGAAAACATTTTTTAATAGAGCATAATTCTTCGGTAGGAAATAAAGGATAAACTTTTGATCGTTCTAATTTGCTTAAATTTTGATTACAATAATCATAATATTTATATTGAATTGTTCCTTTTGGAATTTGTCCAAACGAAAGAGTGGTAAAGTTAATTATAACAATAAAGATTAAGTTTTTCATTTCTGATATTTCTTCTTTTTTTGGTTCGGATAAATTTACCCTTAACGATATATATGTGACAAAAACATATAAAGTCATCGAAATTTGGATAGCTATGTGTGACAAATTTCACACATCATTTATTTTCAAATATATAATTTTTTCACTACAAAATATCAAATGAATTTTTAATCTGATTGATGCTTTTTGATAATTATAGGAGTGGCTATAAAAACAAAAAGAAGAGAAAAAATTAAGAGGTACATGCTAAAATCATTTAATAACTCAAGATAATATAGTTAGATATTAGAATGTTTCTCGCTACTAACAAAAAAGCTTTAAAGAAATCTGAAGTTTTTTTGTTTTAATCATGTTTATAAGCCCTCTTTCTTTGTGAACTTTTTAGTTGCATTCACGAGCGGGACGCTTGTGCCAGCGGGGTAATTCAGTTCTTAATTCTGATTTTTCAGTTTTATCGTTAGAATCATAATACTTCTTAATTAAATCTTTTAATTCCATTATGTTTTATGTTTTTTGTTTGATAAAATTAGAAATATTTCACTCTTTATAATTTGGAGTATTCATAAAAACAACACTTTGGTTATCTAAAGTCATACCCATCATTCTACGTCCATTACGAAAAAAAACGTTCACTTGTTTATTATTGTCAGAAGTAGAGGTATATACATAGCTATCCATCCCTTTTATTATACCTAAACTTACTGGATTTATAAGATTAATTTCAGCACCTCGTCCATCAGGCATATCAATAATTATTTGTAATTCTTCTTTTTTGCCATTAACAAAAAGCACATTAATTTCTGCTTTTGTAACATTCCCATTAGAGTATATATAATGATATACTTCAAATTGTTCATCGGGCGTTGGCTCTACTTTTTTTACGGCTGTGTTTTCATATTGCGTAAAAGTATCAGAAGCTTTTGAATATTGCTCAGAATTTGGGTCGTACTCGTATTTTGATTCTGGTATTACGGTACTTGCTTCCTGTTTACCACAAGAATAAAAACATAAGAGTAACATCAATGATACCGTTGCCTTTTTAATCATCTTCTAAATTTAAGCATTATTAAAAACGTTTTTTTCTGAGTCAGCTCGGCTGAACTGATGCCTAATGTCCCGCTACTACAGCTGGTTTGAAACTAAATGAAGGCCTATTTTAGGATTTGCCACCCGAGCGAAGCGAACAGACGAAGTAAATCATCCCAAATACAAAACCATTTTCCTATTAAGCCAATTGCTCAAATCCGTTGTAGCTGTTATGCGCTGGTCTTTTTACTAATTTGTACTAAAAAATTATTTGACAATTTCAATTCATTTTTATCCATCAATAGAAACTCCAATTTGTTTATTATTTTCAAAATGTATGTTAAAAAAATAGTTTTGTCCTTCTTTTTCCTGAAATGACATTACAAAACCTTTATCTTCAACTGAAAGTGCTTTCGGTTCAAAATGTTTTTCAATTGATATAAAATCTATTTCAGCATTTTCCAATTCTTCATTAAGTGCTTTTTCCGATTCAGTTTTAATTTCTATTTCGTTATTCAACGCATTGAGAATAATTCTTCTTTGATTCTCCGATATTCCGTCCTGGTTTCCTGTACTTAAGATTTCTATATCAGAATCTAAAAATCTTTTCTTTACTCTCCAACTAACCTTATTTCCTTTCGTGAAAAAACTTTCAATTTCTCCAAAATCAACGTCAGTAATTTTTAGTTTTTTACTTCCAAATAGTTTTCCAAATATTCCCATTAATTTTATTTTTAGTCTGATTTCTCAAAATTATCATCAACTTATTTTTATGTGTGATAAAACCACACAAAGCCACTCAAACTTTGGTAGATATGTGTAATAAATATCATACATTATTATTAGTCAAATATATAGTTTTTTCATTATAAATTATTTAAAGGATATTTTTTTTTATCTTTGAAACTCAGGATTTTTAAGCCAAATGGCTTTATCTTTGAACCTTCAGAAAATTGACATTCATTATGGAACAGAAAATACATCAAGGAAGAAACGTAAAACGCTTCAGAGAAATGCTTAACATAAAACAGGAGGCATTAGCTTATGATCTAGGAGAAGACTGGAATCAGAAGAAGATTTCTATGCTGGAGCAGAAAGATGTAATTGAAGATAATCTGTTGAAACAGATATCAGCAGTATTAAAAATTCCTGTGGAAGCTTTTCAGAATTTTGATGAAGAGCAAGCAATAAATATTATTTCGAATATTTTTCATGATACTCAAGGTTTGATAAATTATAGTCCAACTTTCAATAATAACCCAATTGATAAATTGACCCAACTTCACGAAGAAAAAATAGCATTATACGAGCGTATGCTGAAAGAGAAAGATGAAATGATGGCAAGGCTTGAAAAACTAATCACTAAATAATCTTTTATAAAAAGATATTAATTCTACAAAGAGACTT
>NZ_JAJMOZ010000020.1:0-70125 GCF_020991525.1 Flavobacterium sp. EDS | reverse complement strand
CTTTTGAATGGCTCTTCTTCTATTATTTGTATTCAATTTTAATCTACTCGTTTTACTGAAAGTTTGTCTAAGCAAAAATAAGCAGCAGTATTGATTCCGTATGTTGGATCTGAGTCAGTAGATGCCATCTGGAAAATAAGATATTTTACTTCTCCTAAATTAGATAGCTTAGCGGCTGTTATATCTACCCATCCTGTAGGCATTACAAGAGAAGTTCCTGTGTGATTTGCTAATGTATGTGTAATTGGAGCAGAGATAATTCCGCTTGCATTAACTCCATAAATTAATAATTCGAAATGATCACCAGAGACAAATTTCTTTGCGAAACCATCTCCATTCAAACAACCATAATAAGGCCATGGATGCATATTAATTTTCAATCCTTTAACTTGGTATGTTCCTGTATTTCCTATTTTTATCCAGTTTGAAAAACCACCTTCAGTAAAAGTTGTTCCCTGTGGATTTTTAGGATCTAAATAACTAGACCAATAAGCTACAATGTAAGGATCTCCTGTTGTTCCTGGAGTTCCTGGTGCAATTGTAGAAGAAGTATTAAAACCACTTCCTGCCATAGTTCCCCATTGGTGAGGTACCCAACCATCTGATCCACCAGGTGCCGCACCAGAACCGTAATCTTTAATATCGTTTACATTTGAAACAATAAAACCATCCCAGTAGTTGTATCCAGCGGATGTAGCAGTGTGCGAAAATGTAAATATATCTACATTTAGTTTTGTATTAGACACATAGGTGTTTGCCCAATACTTACCGCCTGTTGTACTGGTTCCGCTTGCTAATAAAGCATTAGTAAGGTTTAAGGTTGTTGTAATTCCTATTGCAGGATCAGAGAGAATTCTCTTAGTTGATGCATTTGTACTGTTTACAGCTGCATTTGTATTACCATCAATTAAAACATCCTCATCGTTACTACAGGACGATAGTCCTAAAAGTAAACCAACTGTCAAAAAATAAATTACTTTTTTCATTATTTATAAAATTAGGGGTTAATAATTCTTCTTTAATTGTTTTTTCGATAGCATATTTTTTTTAGGATATGCAGTTTAAATTATTTGCTTTTTGCAAAATTCAAATCTTCTGCTTGCTTAAAATGACTGGTTACCAAGTCTGTAGCGCCTGCTTCTACAAATGTCGAAACATATACTTTAACAAAATCAATTCCAGGTAAGTGCACTTTTTTTCCATTATTATCTACAGCCCAGCTAATATCTATTGACGGATCTTTGATCCCTCCATAACCCCACTCGAAAGTTCCTACATTATATGTTGTACCTTCTCCACCACTTACATCTTTTACAGGCAAGTATATTTTTGTTCCTTTTAGTGTATAAGATTCTCCCAACCATTGTGGATAATAATTATATCGCCTCCATTTTTTTGTTTTTGTAATAAAATTGGATGTGTTTTTATTATCTGTCCATTTAAGATACTCTTTATCAAACTGCCAATCTTTTGTACCTGTTACGGCTGGTTTACTTGGATTTGGCTTGTTATACGTTACTTCATAATTTTTAACAGTAGTAGATTTATGATGTTCGCTGCCTGCAATTTCATACCATTCATTTTCGTCTGCAATCCCATTTTTATTGGCGTCATAAGCAACATATATACTTACAGGAGAGAATTTTAAGCTGCCGCTATTCTCATTCATTAAAACTGTAAGATCCCGTTTCCCGTGTACATTTATAACTGTATGGTCAAATGCTGTAACTATAAATCCACCAAAAGTTCCTAATCCGATATCATTTCCTTCTATAAGATCAGACTGAATTTGCGCCATAACTTCTGATTTAGTATTAAATTCAAGATTGTCATTATTATAACTAGGTGCAGGTAAATAATCAATAAGTGATACTGCTTTTGAAGTGTAGGTTTTACCTGTTTCTGAAACTTTAACTTTGGTTGAAGCTTGTTTTACTAATTTGTCTAATGTCACTGTGAGTTCTACTGCGTAATCAGCTGCTTTAGGTGCTATAAATTGTAACGTCTTAGTGTCTCCAATAATAGAATCTTTAACAACTCCATCTGTTCCAGTTACTTTAACTGTCCATTTATATTGCGCAAGCCCTGTATCACCATTTTCAATAAGTACTTCTGGATCTACAGTTACAACATTATATCTACTTACTTTAAAATCAGAGGCTAATTTTAATGAGAGTGTAGCTTGTTTTACAGGTTGTGTTTCGGACTCTCCCTGTTTAGAATCGTCATTACTACAGCAATAAAAAGTGCCAATAGCTAACAGAAATAGACTTTGTTTTAAATACTTTTTCATATTCTTATTCTTTTACTTTTTTTAAATTGTATTTTTTTAATAAATGAAGATCTGCAGCACCCGCAAACTTAGTAGCCATTGATGATTGCTGATGACAAAGTCCCATTGGTTCACTAACACAGTTCACAATTTTTATAAAATTTATCCCCGGCAGATTTGCTTTATTTCCATTTTTATCAACTGCCCAGTCAATATCAATATCTGGATTTACTGCATTTGCATATCCCCATTCTGGAGCATTATAATTCCATAAGGTAGTTTGTCCCGGACGTGCAGTAACAAAATCTACGTTAAGTTTTGTTCCTTCATATGTAACTGTATTTTGAGTAACCCATAAAGGATAATATTCTTTTTGGGTTTTAGATTTTGGCATGTAATAGGTCTCAGATTGGTTGTTTTCACAAAAGATATGCTCACGATCTGAAAACATATCATAGGGTCCTCCCACTACTACAGGCACACCCGCAGCTTTTTTATGATAGGTAATTTTAAAATCTTTAATTGTATTTTCTTTTGTATGCTGGCTTCCTAAGATCTCGTACCATTCATCATCATCTGGTTTTCCATTACCATTTTTGTCATAGGCTACAAATAGTAATCCTGGAGCTGGGGGATTGCCTTTGTCGGTTAAATCTCCACCATAAACTCTAAAGTCCTTTTGTCCCGGACTGTTAATAACAGTATGATCGAAACCTACAATAATAGAACCTCCAAATCCTCCCAAGTCCAGCTGATACCCTACGCTGGTTTCATTAATTCTACCCAATGCAGTTCGTACTACATCTTCTTTTGTAAATCCTACTTTATATAAATCGTTCGCAAACATACCTGGGGCAGGATTAAAGTCAAAAATGCTTGTTATATATGGATTGTAATTTTTAGTGTCATTGGTTACATTTACAATTGTTTTTTTACTTCCCTTTTTTCCGTCTGCCGAAACATTTAATGTAAGTTCATAGGTACCTGAGTACAATGCAATAAATCTTAAATCTTTAGAACTTCCAACGATAGAATCTGTAGTTTTATTCACTGGATTTTTAGTCATTATCCACTGATATGTCGGATTTGTTACAGTAACTGATGCATTTATATTTAAGACATTAAATGTTCCTATGTCATGTTTTTCTTGAAGTGTAATTTCAGTTGCTTTTATGCCTTCTTCTGATTTTGTATCATCATCATTACTGCTACATCCTATAACTAAGAAGGCAAGGAATAATAAATGGGTTACGTTTTTTTTCATGGTTTCTGGTTTTATAGTTTTAATTTAAAATCCTTTTTAATTTATGGTCTGGTCGGAATATTTTCTCCTAAAAGGTGCAAATCTGTGGCTCCCATTATTTCGGTAGAAGTTTCTCCGAGCCATCCCGCTTGCTGATTGAGTCCATTGTAAACTTTCACAAAATCTACTCCTGGTAAATGAATTTTGTTTCCGTTTTTATCTATTGCCCAATCAATATCTATTGCTGAATCATTGTCATTATTAGGAGCATTATCAGCATATCCGTATAAAAAGGCATACTGAACAAAATAACTTCCTGTTCCGCTTTCATCAACAGCATTATCGGGTAATCTTGTACCTTTAAAAGTGATTTTATCTTGATCTTTAAGCCATTTTGGCCAATAGTCTAAGGAGTGGTTATAAGCATTGTTTTGTGCTAAATAACCTGTTTTTCCCTGATTGTCTTTCCATAGTATATATTCTACATCAGTAAAAAGCACTGTTCCTGTACCACCTCCTGGTACAGGAACTTTGTTTGGATCTGGTCTATAATAAGTGATTTCATAATTCTTGATGGTTTTTTCCATTTTATGGCCTGCACCTTCTATTTCGTACCATTCATCATCAGGAAGTCCATTTTTATTTTTGTCGTAAGACACCATTATAATTCCCGCCTCACTACTCCCACCTCGCATGGTTGCATCTGGATTAGGATTAGCATCTGCCCAAAAAGCATTTCCTAATACTCTAAAATCGCGTTTGCCCTTTACATTTACAATTGTATGATCAAACCCAAAAACGATATAACCTCCAAATGCACCAAGTGAAATTAAGTCTCCATTTTTCTTGGTTAGATAAGAATTGGCTCTCATTAAAATTTTATCAAATGTTTCTCCATCATTGGCCGCAGGTAAATCATTAATAAACTGCCCAGGTGCCGGTTTAAAATCAAATACTTTGGCAATAAAGGTTTTATAGTCTTTGGCCTCTTTACTTATATGTACTTTTACTTTTTGTGTTTGTGTAGTCCCCTTGTCATTTACAATTACTGATAATTCATAAGTTCCAATTTCTGCCGCTACAAACAAGGCTTCTTTCGCTGTGGTATTTGCTAAAGAATAATTATCTGATGGAGCATTTGTCATACTCCAACTGTATGTTGCATCTGTGCTTGCTATACTATTAATAGTTATTGGTATTATGGTGGCTCTTTGTGCATTATACTCATTGTTTCCAATACTTCCTGTTGGTGGATTGCTGTTATCTGCACCATCGTCTCCACTAGAGCAATTGGTTACCAATGCCGCTGCGAGTATAAGGAATAGCGTCCGGTAATGTTTTAAAGATTTGTTATACATGATTACTGTTTTAGTTTTTGGTTATAAAAGCAATATGGGCAGGTATATTTCCTGCGGTGGTTTTCCATTTTAGTTTTCCCTCTGGAGTAAAGCAATAGATATAGCCTGTTACAACATAATTCTGTGCATCGGTGATGTAAATTTCTTTTGTTTCGGGATTTACCTGAAGTCCGTAAGGAATCATTATTTGTTTATCTGTGCCATCTGTGATTATCTTATCGCTAATTATCTTTTTGGTTTTTGTATCTAATATCCCGTAGGTTACTTTATTACTATTGGTAAGATAGCTCCATGATACGCTATAGAAATAGAGTAAATCATCTACTAAACACATTCCTAAAACAGGAATATCGAGTTGCATTTTTTTCGCATCTGTTTTAGTATCAATTACAAACAGGTTTGATGGTGTAGTGTAATAATCTCCTCTGGAACTCACATAAATATCTCCTCGACTGTCTATTTGCATACTATAAAGGTTGATTCCTACATCTATCTTTTTTATTTCAGTAAAAGTTTCAAGATCTATTACAGATACTGTTCTGTCATAATTAGGAACTCTGTAACCTCCTGAATTGGCAACATATAATTTTCCGTTACTTACTACCATTTGCTCTGGTTGATAGCCCACATTTACTTTGCGTTTAATTTCTAATGAAGTGGTATCGATTTCTGCAACAAAACCTATTTCTGCATTAGGGTCAATGGCTACAGGTCCTGAATAAGAACTTACATAGGCTTTATCTTTATAAAAAGCGACATAACGACAATTAGGAATATCAATTTTTTTGATACGTTTTGCCGACCATTTGTCGATTACTTCAACTTTATTTGAGCAATTGATTACGGCATAAACCTTATTACCATATATTTTTATATCGTTGCCTACATCACCCAATTCTTTTATTACAGTTGGGTTTCTCTCTGAATAAATATCGGTTGTATAGTTTCCGGTTCTGTAATTAAATATGTCGATGCTTGCCCGGTTCATCCCCATATTTCCTTCGTTAAGCAGATAAAAACCTTCTATCTTGCCATCACTTCTTGGTGCTGCAACACTCTTATCTGATGATGGAAAAATGGTTTCTTCTTCTCTACAAGAAGTAAAAGAAAGGGCTATAAATAAACCGAGGATTAATTGTGTAGTTATCTTTTTCATAGCGCAATACTGATTATAAATTTCATTGTACGTCCCGGCATCGGATAATTGTATATCACTTCATACTGTTGATTAAGTACATTGTTTACCTCTATTGTTCCTTTTATCAAATATTTGCTTAAAGCAAAAGACTTTTGTACTGCTAGATCATGAGTGTACCAAGGCTGAATTTCATTGATTTTAATATTGTTTACATTACCGTTATATCGTTTTCCTACATATACAAAACTGTAGTTGAAATTCCATGTTTTGTAATCAGCATTTAATATCCCAGACCCACTATGCCAAGGGGTATAAGGTATTTGATCTCCGTAAGAGGATAATTCCAGTCCAGCAAATTTTGTATAATCCCTGCTTTCTGAATAAGTGTAGGTAAGATTTGTAGCTAAATTTACATTACCAATATGCATTCCTATATTAAGTACCGATTCTATTCCTTTTCCTTTTACTTGTCCCATATTGGTCATCATCCAACGAAATAAATTTCCTGTTGGAGCCGCTACAATTTTATCTTTGGTATTTGTGTAATAACCATCTACCTGAATAGATATTTTATCAAAAAAACTATTCTCAATAGGTAAATTATAAGTGAATCCAATATCATATTGGTTCATATATTCGGGTCTTAAAGTACTTGACCCAATCATGGTGTAGTATAAATCATTAAAAGTGGGCATTCTAAAAATGCGCTTTGCAAATGCTCTTAAATTAAAATCGTAGTCTTTAAAAGGGGTATATCCTATAAATAAGGCAGGAGTAAACTCTTTTTTATCAGGAGCTTTGGCGTTATACCGCACTTCTTCCTGAACGTAAGTACCAACAACACTACCTAATGCTTTAAACTGCCCAAGCCTAAAGGAACTTGCTAAAGAAAATAATGCTGTATAACGTTGCGGAAAAGAAAATTGAGTCTGTATGCCTTTTCTCGTAGCATTAAGTTTATTGTATTGAAAATCTGTCGATAACGAAACATCCCATGTGGGTAATATGTTGTACATATTTACTGCTGAGAAGTATATTTCCTGTTGATAATAACTATCGTCTGATTGTGCTCCTTCGGTTACTGTTTCGCCTAATATGTTAGTAGTATCTCTGGCAACATAATGCGTATAATCATAAGCATATTTTGCCTTAGCCTGAAATTTGTATTTTTTCGAAAAATCTTTTATTAGTGAGGTTTGTGCGAAGAAATTTTTATCGTATTGCCTGAAACCATCAGAAAACTTATTTTCGACAATTGCTCCTGGTGCTCCCCTATCCGAATCGTAATAATATACTTTAGCATCCCAAGATCCATTCTTCATTTTTCCGTAAAGACCTGATTCAAATCGTAGTGCTTCTATATCACTATTATGTCTTGTGGCTGTGGTATCGTAGGCTACGGAACCGTCCTGATTGTTTCTTTTGTATCTAAATTTATATTCACCATTAGATTTTATATATTCAGAACTCACGCTCATACTTACTTTGTCACTTAATTTTTGTTCCCATCTAAAAGACGGGTTGAAATAATTTATAGACATGGTTTTAAATCGAACCAATAGATTTGTTTTTTTTCCATTTTCAAAAACAGGCCGTTTGGTTCTTAAATAAATAGTAGAAGCCGCTGCAAAGTCTTTTGCTGACTGAAAAATTTCGCTTTTTTGACCGTTGTACATGGTAAGAGATTCCATGTCATCTAAGGAGTATTTACCCAAATCAGTGACTCCGTTTTGTGCATTTCCTAGTTGTATGCCGTCATAAAAAACACCTACGTGGTGTGTTCCCATATTACGGACATCCACAGTTTTAAGTCCTCCAAGTCCTCCATAATCTTTAATTTGAGTTCCTGCAAAATAGCGTAGTGCATCTGCAACATTATGACTAGCTAAGTTTTCTAGTAATTTTCCAGAAAGACTTTGCACAGGAATTACTTCTTGATAAGGCTTAGTTTTTAGAATTACTTCTTTTAATTTACGAATACTATCATTAGATGCTTGAGAGTAAAGCAAAAATGGAGTAAATAACGTTAAAACGAATAAAGGGACTTTGTTTTTATTATACATCACTAAATAAATTATAAAAACTTATCGGGGTATAATAATGCAGAAGCATAAGAAAAAAAGCCCATTATAGAATAATAGGGTGAATTTCTTGTTCTTCAACTTTGTTCCTCGAAAGTTTTAAACTATGTGATTTTGGCAGGTCTCCTGACTTATTCTATCCTTAAAACTGCCTTCCCATTTGCTTGAGCAAACAGTGACATTAGTAACGTTTAAAGACTTATATAGAACTTACAGTAGCGGGCCTGTTCAGGATTTACACCTGATTCCCTTTTAACTATTTTAACTTAAATTAAGAAAAAATAGACCAAAATTTTAAGCAAAGATATAACTATACTTCATAAAAAATAATTGTTATTTAATAAAATTATAATTTTTGCAATAAAATCATCAAAAATAATGTCATATATATAATTAGCTAAAACAATAAGCTTCTTGTGTTTCTTAATTCAAATAGTGAATGGATATATGGCATTATAAAGGGATAATATAAAGCAATAATTCCCCCTATTTTGCTGTTAAATTGTTACTAAGAATTGAAGTTATTTTATACTGTAATTAAAGTAAGATATTACACTACTTTGTCATAAAACACACATTACCTGCATCTTTGATTTGGAATTACCTATATTTTTAAGTATTTTTGCACTCTTTTTTTACCCAACAAGACATTATAATGCCAAATACAAACAAAGATTTAATCCGCTTTTTAGAAGCACAAAACCATCTGTATCTTACTGCTCTTTCTGAAATAAAAAAGGGCAAAAAAGAAACCCACTGGATGTGGTTTATCTTCCCTCAAATTGCAGGATTAGGTACTAGCGATACTTCTAAATACTATGCTATTCTAGATTTAAATGAAGCGGCTGAATTTGTCGCGCATCCCATCCTAGGAAAACATCTTATCGAGATTTCTGAGTTAATACTAACTTTTAAAATGAAATCTGCTGAATCAATTCTAGGAGAATTAGAAGCTAGAAAATTGAGATCTTCGATGACGCTTTTTACTTTGGTAGAAAATAGTAATCCTATTTTTCAGGAAGTATTAGATACTTTCTTTTCAGGAGAACAAGACCCGCTTACTTTGTCCATTATTAATTCAATTATAGAGGCGTCTATTGAAACAACTACACTGTTATAAAGCAGTATTACAATAGATTATTTACTCAAAAAAAACACTACGTCGTATTTGCCCACGCAAATCTGTAGTGTTTTTTTAGTTTTATAAATTAGTGTAAAAACTCATCAATAAATTCTTTTTTCTCATTAACATATAAATAATATGAACTGATGCCTTCGTTTTCCTCTTTATGATGAAGTTGTAACTTTATTTCAATACATGGTGTCGGAATAAATTCATGATCAATTAATAGCGAGATTGATTTAGGTACAATCCTGCTAATGTGATCTATATATTCTTGATCAATATTGTAATAATACGTAATTGCTAAACTATAAAAGTCTTCTTTTTTATCTAAAATGTCTTTATAGGAATTCATGTTAAGTATTATTTGGAAAAGGTAAAATATGTATTCAATTAGTATTAAAAGTAGCTACAATTTCTGAAGTTATCAGTTATGTTATGCCATTTATGAAATATATTATGCAGCATATATAAAAAATTACAGAAGGTATTATAAAATAAAAGGCTTTAAGAGGCTTTCTAAATTTATTTTTAAAATAAAACAGAAGTATTTTTATTACCAATATTAAATTTATAATGTAAAGAGGCAAGTGAAAAAAATACGACAAGACAACTTTAGCCCCTCTAATAAATGTTCCGAAACTATTAATTTTATTATTTGTTATAATAATTTCTAAAGCCAAGAGAAATATTAAAATAGTAAATGAAATATAGGAAGCTCTTAGTATTTTATTCTTCATTTAGTTAAATTCAAACTCAAATTGTATACAAATATAGCATTGATTTACAATCCGTACACACAATCAAAATTAAATAAAATAATTCCTGTTCGCTAAAACAGGAATTATCTTTTAAGTCAAAGTTATATTCTCTGGATATAAAACAATACAATCTTCATCCTTACATTTTATCATTATTAAAATAGTTTTCAAATAATACTAACTGATTAGATAATGCTTTACTCCAGTATTCTGTGTCATGTGCTCCTGGAGATTCAATATAAAGATGTTCTATTTTTTCGTTTGTTAGGAGTTTATGAAAATCTCTATTCATAGCTATCATTTGAGCATCCTCAGTTCCACAATCAAATATATAAAACTGATTTGACGATTGCATTTGTTTCGTTTTATCAAATGTTAGATACTGTTTCGATAAACTTACAAACTCACCTAAAACTTTATCTACTTGATAATTATGAAAACTTTCGCCAAATCGAGTGAAATCTAATGCACCACAGGTGCTGCCTACTATCGAAAATGTATTTTGATAGGTAATTCCAATATTGGTTGCACCATATCCACCCATACTCCATCCTAAGATTCCTCTAGATTTTCTATTTTGTGTCGTTGGATAATTAGCATCGATATAATCAACTAATTCTTTTCCAATAAAGGTTTGATATTGAGAAGTTTTATCAACAGGACTATCTACATACCAACTATTAAAATTGCCATTGGGCAATACATAAATAGTTTTATATTTTTGAGATTTGGTTACAAGATCTGGGATATCTTGCTTGTAGGTTCTATCCGGATTGCCGCTATAACCATGGAGTATATAAATGGTTTTGTATTTTTCACCATTTACAAATTTTGGAGTAATAATTACAGTTTCTATTTCCTTGTTCATCTTTTTGCTATATACATTCTTTTGAATGATTTTTTGAGCAGAAATTGATAAAGATAATGCAAGTAATGCAACTGTAGTAAGTAATGTTTTCATTTTTTTAGTTTTTATTTACATGGCAAAAGTCAGGTATATAAAAAGCAAAAATGTTTACATATGTTGAGGAATTAAAAATTTATTTCTTTACGTATACAGTCCAATTAAGTGTTCATATTTCTAATAGTAAATTGTACAAAAGAATTCTGAACTTGGCTATAGAGCAAATTGGGTAATAATGAGGAATTAACTAAATAAAAATTCTAATAGTACACAAACGATTTAATGCTTTGCTTTAGGTCCAAAAGGACAACGCTTTATTAAATAGTTAATTGTAGCATGATAAGCATCAAATCCAGTTCCGAAAGAATTTCTTGATTCTGAATATAAATTTGCTCCTTTATCATTAAAAATATTCAGATTAATTTTAGTTTCATAATTAATCATTGTAGTGGCATTATTAGAGTTATATGCAGAACCAGATGATTTGGTTGTTTCTTTTCTGCCCTCCTTATTTTGGGTTTCTTTGTCGTTGTAACTTGTAACACCACTTCCGTAAGAAGAGGTTCCTTTATTGGTTACATTAGCAATTCCATACACTACATTTTCAACTCCTAGCAATGTAGCCATCTCTTTTGGACTTATGGATTTCAAATTAGCAAGTGAGATATTATTCTTTGCTAAAAGGCTATTTGTTGTAATAGGATCCTGCAATTCCAATCCGTTGGTGTTTTCTTTTATAGAAAGATAACTATCTGCTTGTAATTGCTCCGCCATTGCATTGGCATTTAAAGAAGTATCATTAGATATAAATTCAAAAGGCAATATGGCTATTTTTCCTTTTCTGCCTGTTGATGTAACTCCCGAAGATACAACTTCAGTATTTGTACCTTTATTTATTACTTCTGTTCTGCCACTTGCAAATACAATTTCATTTATTTCAGATTTTTTAAACTCATATTCAAGAGTTTCCCCTTTGTAGGCAAATTTAATAGCATCCTCTTTTACCGAAATAACTTTTCCTTCTCTTTTTTCTCCATTGAGCATGACAACAGTATCAACTTTATCTTGAGCAAATACTGTTATTACATTGCAAAAAAGAATTACAAAAAAGATAATATTCTTTAAAATATTTTTTTTCATTTTTTTTAAAAATTAAAATTTAAGAACTAAACTCAATTTAAAAACATCTTACATAGTTTCTAAGCAACACAATAACCATGTATACAAATGCTTAAAAAATAGTAGCTGTAGATAAATTGATAGCATAAAAATAAATATTTTTTATTTTAAATCCTATATAAAAATTGCTTTAATGACAGACAAATACAGGCTTTATCTATTTATCATCAGAAGTATTTTTTTCTTTTTTATTTAAAATTTAATAGCAATTTTACCAATTGTTTTTCCAGATTCCAGGAGTTGGTGTGCTTTTTTTAAATTATCTGCTGTAAGACCAGATAGCGTTTCATTTAAGGTTGTTTTGAGTGTCCCATTATCTAATAAATCAGCAATTTTATTGAGAATAATATGTTGCTCATGCATGTCTTCAGTTTGAAACATAGAACGCGTATACATTAGTTCCCATGAAAACGAAGCGCTTTTGTTTTTAAGTTTATTTAAAGCTATTGGATCACTGCTGCCAGTAATTGAGGCAATATGCCCTTGAGGTTTAATGAGTTCTACCATAATATCCCAATAAGAATTTGTATCTACAAAATCGAGAATAAAATCAACATATTGGAATCCTAATTCTCTAACCGAAGAAATTAAGTCCTTATGATTAACCACATGATCGGCTCCTTGTTTTTTACACCAATCAATAGTTTCTGGGCGGGAAGCGGTAGCGATAACAGTTAAACCTGCTATTTTTTTAGCTAACTGAATCGCAATAGAACCTACTCCACCAGCCCCACCAATTATTAAGACTGTTTTACCTTTGTCTTTTTCAGGATTAATACGAATGCGGTCAAAAAGTATTTCCCAAGCTGTCAAACCAGTTAACGGTATAACGGCAGCTTCTGTGTTAGTAAGTGTTTTAGGTTTTCTGCCTACAATACGCTCATCTATAATTTGATACTCTGCATTACTACCTTGTTTGGTAATATCTCCAGCATAATATACTTCATCTCCTACTTTAAATAAGTTTACCCTTTCGCCAACAGCTTCAACTACACCTACAGCATCCCAACCAATAATTTTTGGAGATTCTAAAACAGTATTTACAGCACTGTTTTGGCGAATTTTAAAATCGACAGGATTTACAGATATGGCATTAATTTTTACCAATAAATCATTTGCTTCAGGTATTGGTTTAACAGCTTCAAATTCAATAAAACTATCTTGCACTGTTAGTGGTAATGAGGTTTTAAATCCTATTGCTTTCATCTTTTTATAGTATTATTTATTATATTTTTCTTCAGCATTATCAATGGGTGTTTTGGGATCATTTTGAACCATTTTGGCAATGTCATCTTTTCTCATAAATACAACTCCCTTTTTGTTTTTTGCATATTTAATAAAGCTATCCATAGCATTAACCATTGCAGGTGTTCCACCTATTCTGTCATGAAAACTAATAGACATCATTCTTCGTTTAGTTACACCTTCTACATAAAGTTGATCAAACTCCATTTTTAATTGTACGAGGAACTGATCAGGGCTCCAATGTTTCCCTTCTACATTTACAATATCATTATTGCGCAATGTGTATGGCATTACTACAAAATTTTTACCATTTACTTTGGTGATAAATGGTTCATCTCGACTTAAATCATCGATATGATACAAAAAGCCAAGCTCTTGCAATACTTTTAGCGTATTAGGACTTCTACGTAACCAGTTTGCATTATATCCAACTCCCCTTTTACCTGTAATAGCCGCAACGGTATCAATTCCTTTTTTTACAAATGCCAGTTCATCTGCATAATTCATATTCCATTGATTATTCCAGGACATTCCGTGAGCAGCAATTTCATGACCGCCTTCAGCAATAGCTTTAGCGATTTCAGGATATTTTACAGCAGCCTCTCCTACTACGTGCGAAGTAACTTTAATATTGTATTTCTTCCACAGATCTAACATTCTGTATATACCTTCATTTGCTCCATATCGAAACCAACTTTCTGCAGGCAAATCAGGCTGGCCTTTTGGTAATGGGTTTCCTGAAAAAGGACTTTCGGCGCCTTCAGGCTGCCCGCCTGTCTCAAATTGCATAGATACAGAAATCACTAGTTGTGCGCCATTTGGCCAATTTTTAGCATTAGTCTCTTTTTTAACTTGTGCATTAGATAATAAAAATAACATCGTAAAAGTTAATGTTACTATTGTTTTAAAATAAGTTGAAATCATATTTTATAGGTTTAAATTTTAGACAAAGTTAGCACAGTTCAATGCCTGTATCTTTGTAAGAAGTCATTGAATAGTTGTAAATTTAGATTAGATTAAATCACTCGAAATAGGTCAATAAAATAAATGTATTTTTTCTACCCAAACAAGGCAGTCCCGCTGTTCATTCTCTCTAACAATCCCATGCAAAGTGAACATGTAAATAGCGTAATTGCTATTGCCATAAGTCCAAAAATTAATAGCAATTTTCGAACAGACACTCTTGCTAAATTCTGCTCATCATCTTTTGAAATATATTGATAGATGTTTTTAAAATTTTTATAGACTACAATCCCTGTAAGACCAATGGCAAAAAAAATTATTGCTGTTATAACTGTCAAAACATAAAAACGGAATTGATTACTATGGATAAAAATATCACTAAGCGTAATTAAACTCAATATAAACATAGCTGCTACAGCTGTATAAACAGAAATTTTAAAGAATGTAAACATAGCTTTCTTAAGTATTAATTGATTAAAATAATCTATTTACTGCTTAAAACGATAAATATAATAAGGCGGTTTACCTTCATCCTTAACTCCTGTAAATGCAGGAGAGCTATCAAGTTGATTTACCGAAATGTACAACCAGCCATCAGGACCTTGATAAACATTATCAGGCCATAATAACTTATCATTATCTTGTATGATATTGGTTAATTTGCCTGTTGCATCCAATTTTGTAATTGCATGCTCCTGCAAGTTAGTAAAATAATGATTTCCATTTGCATCTGTAATTGCTCCATCACTAAATGGTTTATTTCCTACTTTTATAATTGAACTTCCAATTATACTATCATTCTTTCCTTCTCTTAATAATTTTGCAGGTACTTTATACCATGAATTACCATTCATTGCTCCAAAAAATATAGTTTCTCTATCACTAGAAAGTGTAATCGGATCAATAGCTACACGAGCTGGTTTTCCGCCAAAATATGTTATTTTACCTTTAATAATCATGTCTTTATCTTCAGCTTGCAATGAAGTATGATCACTAAACCTGCGTGCTTTTTTTGTTTTTAAATTCAATACAATAATTCCTGGATTAGCAATATCAGCCAAATAAGCAAAATTATTCTTTTCATCGATAGCTACATCCTGAGTAAATGTGCCTTTTGGAGCTACGGACGAAGGCAATTCAATTTTTTGAATTACTTTATTTTTATTAATGTCAAAAGCCCAAAGCCTTGTTTTTCCTAATTCCAGTCCCATATCAATAACCCATAATTGATTGTTTTTATCAAAAATTAAGCCCAGCATAGCATCAAATTGAGCATCATTGGCCTTTGCTCCATTTTTTTGATAAATATTTGAAGGATATGGAATTGCTTTCCCGTTTATAATTTCTACCAATTGTATTTTTTGACTTCCTAATGGATGTATTGTTGCAAAAACACGACCTTCAGCCGATACAGCAACATCACCAGGACGTACATCCATCGCAGCTACTACTTCAAGATTGTTATTCGTTTTATTTGTATCACCAAAGTAACTAGCGGTACCATCTATCCAATCTTTACGTGGAGGAGCAAAAAAATCAATATCAAGTGTTCCATCTTCTAGACATTCAAACTGATGCGGTATATTGCCCGGAATTATAAGTACTTCTCCAGCTTTAACAATATAATCTTTGCCTTGCATAGTTACTTTTACACTGCCTTTTGTTATGTAAGATGTTTGTTCGTTAGGGTGTTGATGTAGTGGTACTTTTGCACCTTTGTCCATCTTAAACAAGGCTAACATTCCTTGTTCACCATATACATATTTGCGTTGCAATTTATTTCCCAATTGCTCCCAGCCCAAGTCATCAAACTTAATATATTGTATTTCTTTGACATTTTGTGCTGTTGTTGTGTTTGTATGCGAAGTCATTACAACAACAACTACTAGTATTGCTAATTTTAATTTTATCATTTTATATTTATTTAAGTATTTAATAAGAGCTTTTTATATCGCTTTGTTGTGGCCAGGGTTTATCAAAGGTTTTATTTTTCTGTGGTAAAATAATCTCATAACCAGAATTTTCATCAATGCTTATTTTAATTTTCACAGAAGATAATTCACCTACAACTAAATGTCCTCCAAACGTTCTATCATCAGATAAAAAATGGAAATGGAAAGGCGATAAATCTATAGCTGCAAATGATGGAGGGTTATAGAAGCCAATCATCGTTCCCGAAATTCTTTCCCTTTTATAAAGAGGTCTCGTTTTCATTAATTCTGCTAAACCAGTAGTATTTTTATCATCAAGTTTTTCAGCGCCTCCTACTGTAATTGATTCAAAAGTGCATTCAATGCGCACTGCATAAGGTTTATTTGCAGATGGAAGTTTGCTTATTATTTCCTGCTGAAGCAATTCGATAGTCTTACTACCGGTAATTTCATAAGATATATCAGCTTTAAAGAATGCGACAGAAGCAAAAGGTACCATTCGCTCCGATTCAGCTTTAGTAACTTGTCCATTAGGAGCTATTCGATAAAAAATACCATCAAGTGCAATCATTTCACCATCTAAATAATTATAAGTACCTAGTCCAAAGTTACCTTTGCTTGCCAGTGTTTTTATAGTAAGATCACCTGTATAGACCCCATTACGCATAGCATCCATTATAGAATAATGAAAAATCGGTTTATCATCCTGAACTTGTGCATTTATAGTTAGAAAGCTGGTGATAGAAATAAAGAAACTAAATATTGTTATTTTTTTTGTCATTGTTTTATTTATTATCCTGTTTATAAAGAACAGATTATAAAAACAAAGATATTTTTTAACAACTAAGTTATGTTGTATGTTTTCATTGTATTTTTGTACAAATTTATTATCCATTATGAAACGTTTCACCAGTTACCATTCTTTAAATGTATTTCGATTGCAACTTGACAAATGGGAATTCCCAATACATAAACACAATTTTTATGAATTCATTTTTATAGAAAAAGGAAGTGGTAATCATATTTTAAACGATACGCTATTTAATTATAAAGAAGGAGATGCTTTTTTATTAAGACCAGAAGATGCTCATTCATTTGAAATAGAAGAAAATACTAGTTTTATCTTTATAAAATTCACAGAACAGCTTTTTATAGAAAAACTTGAAGGTGGTAAAACTGCCAAATGGATGGAAATAATAAAGATTCTACTCCAAAATCCATCTGCAGTAGATGGAACTTTAATAACAGATGAAGAAGATAAAAAGCACATTAGCAACTTATTACAAATATTATTATTTGAGTTTACCAAAACTTGTGCTTACAGTCGAGAAGTTGTATTAGAACTTTTTGGTGCAGTAATGATGATGGTGGCAAGAAGTCATTCAACATCTAAACATGGTGACCAATGTCCAAGTAATACAGAACTTGATAAACTAAATCAAATCTTAGGTTATACCCGCTTACATGCATTGGACGCCGAAAAAATGCGCATTGAAAACATTGCAGAGTTATTTTCAATGTCTCCTAACTACATTAGCATTTATGTAAAAAAACACAGTGGTGTTTCTATTCAACAGCACATTATTCAAACCAAACTAAAAGCTGCTGATCAATTACTTAAAAATGGCCGTCATAATATAAATGAAATTGCTGCTAAATTAGGTTTTACAGATGCAAGTCATTTTAATAAAATATATAAAAAATATAAAAAAGTGAGTCCAACTGGATTTATGAAGCCATGATAGAAAAGACTTCCGTTTTCTTTATAAAGCAAAACACATAATTCCTCCCCTACTACAATCTCTAATTTAAGAAACTCCTTTTTTAAAGTTTCTTATTTTTTTATGTTTTCTCTTTTTAATAGTATTTACGCTATTTAAATCTTGCAATGGTTTTTAAACAAATAAATACGAAAACACTCTTTTTATAACAAATAATCAATAATTTCAGGTTGTTTGATATTTCATTTTATTTATAAACTCGTAATCATAATTAAATTTAATTCATTTAATTATGATTAAAAAAACACTTACTATAATTTTAAAGTTAATTTATTAGATTATTTAATATCAAAATAAAATAAAATAGTATAATCTTATTTTCAGCTATACAGATAACTTTGGTCACATTATTAACAAACCCCAAAAAAAATTATGAAACCAAAATTATTATTATTTATGGCGTTCATTTTCATTCTCAAAGCAAACGCACAAGGGCTTCCTTGTAGAGCAAAAGAAGAAAATGACAAAATCTACAAACAGAATCCTAATGCATTAAAAGAGAAGCAAAACTTTGATGCTTTTAGTAAAAAATTCAGTGCAGAAAGGAAATCAACCTCTAAATTGCTACAAACGTCTTATGTAATTCCAGTTGTCTTCCATATTTATGGAGATATGCAAAGCGGAAAAACAGTTACATATGAGAAAATAGTAAATCACCTGGCACAACTTAATGATGATTTTAACGGACGTAATGCTGATTACGCAACCGTAGATCCATTTTTTCAAACAAGAAGAGGCACGCTAAACATTGAATTCAAGCTTGCTAAGATTGATCCAAGCGGAGGCTGTACGTCAGGAGTCGTTTTTCATTCAGCCAAAAATGGCTATGGAAACGGTGGCGGATACGATGATCAAATTGCCGCTGATGCATGGGACAATACAAAGTATATGAACGTATATATTCAAAATGATCTGTATCAGGATGGAGCGTTAAATAATTCTGGAGTAGCTTGGTATCCAGATTCAGGTATGACAGCAAACAATACCGCAAGGGTTGTTTTTAATGGAGCTTATTTATATGACAACTCCTATAGCAAAGAATTTTCGGCTACTCTAACACATGAATTTGGACATTTCTTAAATCTAATTCACACATTTGAAGGTGGTTGTACAGGTACAGATGAAGTGGCAGATACTCCACTCGAAGACGGACTACATACTCTAGCCTGCACACAAGGAACAAATTGTAACGGTGATCGGGTAAACAATGAAAATTATATGGGGTACAATGGAGCGCAAGGATGTTATAAAATGTACACACAGGGTCAGATAGACCGGATGCTCGCGGCCTTAGAACATCCCGCAAGAAAAACCCTTTGGCAAGAAAACAATCTCATTGCAACTGGAGTTAATTACAGCGGAAGTTTACTAACTGTAAATAAAAGTTCTTTTAAGGAAGCAGTAGCAAATGACGGTTCTTTTGACACATCATCAATAATAACGATATCAGGAACAAAAACACTAGCAATTAGCACTGGAACAATGATTTCAGGAACACATTTCACACATACTTTCCCTGCAGGAATTACCCCCATACTTACAGTTAATTCCAATTCACAAATAACAGTTACCTTAACAGGGAAAGCCACAAGTCATTTACTAACCAATAATACCAAAGGAGCTATTACATTTTTACCCGCAGCATTTACAGGTGGTACAACAGGTTTATCTTGCACAAGCTTATATTTCGATTTTAAATTTGTAAATCCTTATGGGATTTTTTTTGTTGATATGCCCGACGTAACGGTTTCATCAGCTTTAATTTGGAAATATTTTGAAATAGAAAAAGGAGACGATCCTGCTTTTGGTGGTTGGAGATTTGCTGCTAATGCTTTAAAAATTGAAACCTATGCCAAAAAATTAATATGCGAAACAGGAACTAAAAACATTACCCTGCTAGGGGCAAATGCACAAGTAGGCGCTACAAACAATTTCACAGCACCGGGAGCATATCCAAATCAATTGGATCTACGAACTGCAGCCTACACCAACTGGGACGGAAAAACAGGATATGTTGGTTTTGATTATTTGATCGATGGTTTAACCTGTTATGGATGGTTTAAGGTTACTGTTGCGGCAAATGGAGACGGATATACAATCTCAGAATATGCTTATAATACACAGCCAGGAGCATCAATTTATACAGGAATGACACCAAAAACTGCTGTAGTTTTATCTGCAAATACACTATATGAAGCTGACGCAAATGATGGTGGAATCACAACAAATACAGAAATTTCTCTTTCGACCAATAACGGAACATTTACCAAAAGTACTGGAACATTTACAGCTGGTACAGATTATACAATTTCGGGAGTCCCTGCAGGTTTAACAGCTGTTTTAACATTACAAAGTAATTCAAAAGTAAAACTTACATTCACAGGAAAAGCAAGTCCGCACCTACCTGCTAACGATGCTGCAGTAATCGTTACATTTAAAGACGCAGCAATAACAGGCGGAATAACAACTCTTGATAATCCTGCAAAAACAATAAATATAAAATTCGATGCTCCATATGGAATCGTTTATGTAGACAATCCAGATTTTATTGTTTCTCCAGCTACAACATGGGATTATATAAATTTAGGCATTGGTGATAATACAGAATATGGAGCATGGCGATTTGCAGCCAATGCATTAAAAATTGAAACCTACGGAAAAAGATTAGTAGGATTAACGGGTACAAGAAATATTGCGAAAATTGCAGCAGGAACAGCTATAGGCGCATCAAGTATATTTGTAACTCCGGGAGCTTCATACCCAGATCAACTAGACTTACGCACTGCTTCCTACACCACTTGGGATAATCAAACAGGCTATGTAGGATTTGAATACACCAGTAGAGGAAGAACTTGTTATGGATGGTTTAAAATAAAAGTAACAGCTGATGGTGATGGTTACTCAATTACAGATTATGCCTATAATACCAAACCTTTTGAAGCCATAATTGCAGGAGCAACAAGTGGAACAACAGTTGCAGCACCAACAAATTTAGTAGCAACTGCCAATTCTACTTCGCTTCAGGTGGTATTAACATGGACAGATAATGCTACTAATGAAACTGCCTATACTGTAGAAAGAGCTTCGGCAGACGGTATTTATAGTGTAATTGCAACACTTGGTGCAAATGTTGCTACCTACACAAATACAGGATTAACAGCTGGAAATACATATACTTATAAAGTAAGAGCAAATGCTAACACAACTTATTCAGATTACTCGAATGTTGCTACAGCAGTTATTTCAGGTACTAGTGCCTATTGTACAGCTAACGGATCCAATCAATATGAATATATTAAAGATATTGTAATAGGAAATTTTACAAATACATCTGGAGCTGATGCAGCAGGATATGGTAATTATACTTCTAAGAATATTACATTAACACCAAATGCAAGCATCCCTGTGAGTTTAACACCTGGATTCTCAAGTTCAAATTATTCTGAATCATGGGGAATTTGGATAGACTACAATAAAAACAACACATTCGAAGCATCAGAGAAAGTAATTAATGGACTTTCATCAAATGGCACAGTTACAGGGAATTTTACAGTGCAAAACAGTGCGACTGGAACAACCAGAATGCGCATTGTAATGAAGTACAATTCAAATCCAACTGCTGTATGTGGAAATATTGGTGATGGTGAAGTCGAAGATTATACAGTTACTTTTGGACCATCAAATCCAAATCCTGTAACTTTGGCAACGCCTACAAACATTACTAATTCTGGAATTTATGCTCAAGGGTTTTATGCTTCATGGACACAAGTAGCAAATGCAACAAGCTATGAAGTACAATTGTACAAAGCAGCAACTGGATGGGCAAGCACTGGTACATCTACTACTTATTATTTATGGATTCCAAAACAAGGAACAGAGACTGCTTACAGATTTAGGGTAAGAGCAGTTAATACTGCAGGAACAAGTGACTGGAGTAGTTATCTTGATATAAATCTTCCACTTGCAGGAACTGAAGCTAACACTGATTTAAGTACTAATAAATCTTTTACAATGTTTCCAAATCCTGCATCGGATGTTGTTAACTTCTCTTTTGAAAATATAAATAGTGCCAATGCAGTTATTACCATTTACAATAATAATGGAGTTGTAATAGATACTGTACGTAATACATCTAGTTATACCATCAAGAGTTTACCAACAGGGATTTATCATGTTATACTTACTGATGGATCATTTAAACAAAGTAAAAAACTATTGATTAAATAAAATTGTTTACACACAATAAGCAATCCTAAAATGAAACCGTTGAAAGATATTCTTTCAGCGGTTTTTTTATATGTTGTGAAGATTGAAATCTATTTTGAATCTGTGAAGACTTTCTTTTTTAAAGTTTCTGTCAAATTAATTGGTTTAATTATAATTTAAATCTTTTACAACTTCACCGTTTTCCATTTGCCGGTTCTAAAAACTAAAATGCTACTGGTAGCCAATACTATTTCCGAAATTAGGATTGCAATAAATATTCCTTTTGGTCCCCATTCGTAATAAGTCCCCAGTAAATACGATAATGGAAGCTGAATCATATAAAACATTAGGATATAAAGTACCGTCACCGTGTTTACACTTCCGGCTGCATTTAGCGCACGAGAGATTACCATGGTGTAACCGAAGAAAAAGTAAGCAATAGCCATATACTGCAGATAGGTACTTGCATAAGAAAGGATTTGCTCATCATGGGTAAAAAATCCTGCCAGAGTTTTAGCGTAAAACATTAAAAAAATGGCAATAAGCCCCAGAAAACACATATTAAAGGTTCCTGTTTTCCATACCGAAGCTTCTGCCCTTTCTGGCTGTCTTGCGCCAAGGTTTTGCCCGGTCAATACACCAGCCGCATTAGCAATTCCGTAAGCAGGTAAAACACTAAACATAATAATCCTATTGGCAATAATATAGCCGGCCAGTACATTTTCGCCAAGTTTTGCAACAATAACAATCATTAAAAATCTACTTGAAGAAGGTACCAGATTCTGAATCATTCCGGCAGTTGCAAGTTTTAAGATTCGTTTCATTAGGACAGGAACCATCAACATTTGTCGTTTTCCTATAATAATTGTGTCATTATTTTTAAACAGATACCATAACTGGTAACCAACACTAAAGGCATTTGCAATCACCATAGCTATTGCAGCTCCCAATAAGCCTAGCTTAGGAAATGGACCCAATCCGAAGATTAGTACCGCACATAGCAAACCATTTAAAACATTCGAAAATGCAAGGGTTCGCATCGCCATCGAAGCATCTCCGGAGCCTCTGAACACTCCGTTAATCAAAATACGCATGATCATAAAAATGAGTCCTGCAAACATAGTTTTAGAAAAAGCATTGCCATAGCTGACCAAATGATCAGATCCACCTGCAAAACGCATAATCTCCTGGTTAAAAATTACGGCTAAAACACTGCATATCACAGAAAGGAAAATTCCTAAATAAATGACCTGCATTGCGGTCTGTCCAGCTCTACGAGGTTTTTGTTCTCCTACTCTTCTTGAAATCATTGCGGTTGCCGCAATACTCAAACCCATTGCTACTGACTGAATAAGAATTACTACAGAGTTAGTAATCCCTACGACTGTAATGGCATTTTCGCCCAGACTACTTACAAAAAGAAGATCGACTAAAACAAAAAGTGACTCCATACTAAGCTCTAACATAGTAGGTACGGATAATAAAAAGGTCGCCCTGTTTACATTCCCTGAGGTAAAATTCTTTTCAGTTCCTTGCAATGCAATCCTGAATAAAGTAAATATTGAACGTATTTTTACTAGCACAGTTATTTGTTTTAAAAGAGAAATATTAAGATTTTTTTTGAGAATGATAGCGGTACTGAAAATACACGAATCAATTCGCACTGGTGGGGTTATTATCTGCCTTTATTTTTTTGTAAGTGAAGTTCTAAGCCTTATCCTTATTGCTATAGCTGCAGATTTTCTTTTTAAAATTTAGCTCAACTTTTGTTTCGCATGGTTTTCAAGGTAATTTCAAACCCTTTATTAAATATGCCAGGAAACTTTTTTATCTATAGCTGTTCTTCTTTTGGTTACAGAAAGTGCCGACTCCTCAGGATAACCTATAAAAAACAATCCTAAAGATTGTTCATTAGCCTCAAGACCAAAGGTTTTCACGTATTCTATTGCAGCAGCACTTGAATCCCAATAGGAACCCAATTGATACGAAGTTGCACTAATAGCCATATTTTGCACAGCGCAGGAAACTGCAGCCAATTCTTCCCATTCAGGAATATTCACTTTGGTGCTTTTAGAAAGAATCACTCCTATAAGACAGGCCGCTTTAAGTGGGTATTTTTTAAGATAATTATACTTTGCCGCTTTTTTATCGACATCGGCTATATCCTCATACAGATACTTGTAATAGTCTGCCATATAATTTCCATATTTTTCAAGTTGACTTCCTGCAAGCACAATAAATCTCCAAGGTTCTGTCATTTTATGAGTAGGCGCCCATGTTGCATTAGTTAGAATTTCCTGCAATACAGTATCCGAAAGACTTCCCCCTATATAAGAATCAGCATAAATACTTTTTCTAAATCTAATTAGCTGAGTTGCAACTTCAGATGAAGAACCTATGATACTTGTTTCCATAAACTTTAATAAAGATTTAGTGATAATTTAGATAAAATTAAGTACGAAAAATATGCAAAATAAATTTTGTTATTTAAAATTATTATAAATAACTTTGCTGAAGTAAATCGTTATTTGTAATTAGAATAAATAAAAACAAGACAAATATATATAGTAATTCTCATAAAAACAATATAAATCTTGTTATCACATCCAAAAAAAACTATGTAATCTACTACAGAACCAGACAGCCTAACAAAACACAACCTTCTAATGTTAACTAATTACCCCATAATTATGAAAAATAGAACCATTAGCTTCCTACCCTTAACGGAAAAGATCATTATCAAAATCTTAACAGATTAAAGCAATTAAGTATAGCGCTTAAAAAAAACTTACCTAATCAAAAAGCACACTTTGAAAAGCTAATCATATCCATTAAACCATACCCAATGAAAGAAAAATCCCGAATCGTAAGACATGAGAACGGTCAATTAAACCCTCAACTAGTCACATCACATCTTCAACCTGAAATATGGGAAAAAGTAAATAGAATACAGCTAAGAAAAATGCTATGTGAGTATTCACATGAATTATTACTTAGTCCTCAATTACAGAATACTAACGGAGTATGGGGATTTTACTACCTTAATACACAAGATGGAATAACAGAATATCAATTTCGTGCACAAATACTTGCATTAGATCATTGGCATATTGACACAGACTCTATTGCTAAAACAGTACACGGAAATCCTGAACCTCTTGATGCTGTCGCTTTTCTTCTTGAATTTACAGAAGAATTAGGCTTTACTGATCTAAATCTGCCTACTTACCTTGAAGAAGTAATCAGCTGTCTCTATGGTAGTGCTTATATGCATACTAATAGCGAGTTTTCAGCTAAAGATCTAACAGAAGCAAGTTACGCCGATGTAGAACATGCTATGACAGCCGGGCATCCTTGTTTTGTTGCCAACAGTGCCAGAATTGGCTTTGATGCAGTAGATTATCAGAATTACAGCCCTGAAGCAGCAACACCGCTTTCGCTGGTTTGGGTAGCAGGCCATAAAAATTACACCGAATTTACGAGTATTCCTCCTCTTAGTTACCAACAAGTAATGAAGCAGGAATTAGATACAGACTTAAAAGCATCATTTGATTCAATTCTTATAGAAAAAGGGCTTCAGCCAGAAGATTATATCTTTTTCCCTATTCATCCGTGGCAATGGCACAATAAACTGATTTATTTATTTGCGCCAGATATTGCAGCATCAAAATTGGTTTGTTTAGGTGATAGTAAAGATTTGTATATGCCTCAACAATCAGTACGTACATTTTTTAACGTAAGCAATGTTAAAAGATTTTATGTCAAATCAGCTCTCTCTATTCTTAATATGGGCTTTATGAGAGGACTTTCGCCTTATTTTATGCGAACAAACCCACCAATTAGCGAATGGGTTGCGAACCTTGTAGAGAATGATCCTTATCTTCAGAAAAAGGGTTTTACTACTTTAAAAGAAATCGCTGCAGTTGGTTACACCAATGCGTACATCGAAGAGGCTATAAAAGTAGATTCTCCTTATAAAAAAATGTTGTCTACGTTATGGAGAGAAAGTCCGATGGACAAAATAGCAAATGGTGAACGTCTTATGACTATGGCTGCACTGCTTCACATAGATACTAATGGAAACTCATTGCTGGCGGAATTAATTAAATCTTCCCCTTTAGATGCAAAAGAATGGCTTCAAAGCTATTTGCAATCTTACCTTAGCCCGCTTTTACATTGCTTTTATTACCATGATATGCGTTTTATGCCACACGGCGAAAATCTGATTCTGGTATTCCGTGACAATGTTCCAGTTAGGGCAATTATGAAAGACATTGGTGAAGAAGTAGCTATTGTAAATCAGGAAAAAGAATTACCAGAAACAATCAAACGTATCATTATCAATGTTCCTGAAGATCTTAAAATCCTATCAATTTTTACTCAGATATTTGATTCTTTCTTCAGATACCTAAATCATGTATTGGTAGAACATGTAAATCTGCCTGAAGAAGATTTTTGGAGTCTTGTAGCAGAATGCGTAACAGAATACCAATCAGAATATCCTGAACTGGAGGATAAATTCAGAAAGTATGATTTATTTGATTCAGAGATCATTAAAACATGTTCAAATAGATTGCAAATGCAAAACAGCACAAAAATGCTTGACGCTACCAATCCCTTCAAGAATCAACAATTTGCTGGTACTCTGAAAAATCCACTTTCCATTTATCAGACAAAATTAATCTAGTCCTTCTTTAAAACCATAATACGCTAAAACCATGAATATAGATACGCAAATCTCACCAATACAAGCGTCCAGCCATTTAGAAAAAACAGTTTGGGACAAAGTAACTCGTTTGCACCTTAGAAAAATACTTGCCGAATTTTCTCATGAACGACTAGTTATTCCAAAACTAATCGGAAATAAAGACGACTGGGAAATCTATCAGCTGACAAGTACAGACGGAAAAAACGTCTATCAGTTTAATGCTAGAATTTTAGCTTTAAACCATTGGTATATTGATACTCCATCCATTGAAAAATTTACCGAAGGGGAAACTGCTACATTAGACGCGCTAAGTTTTATCATTGAATTTAAGGCAGAACTTGGAATTCCTGAAGAATCGTTACCTGTTTACCTGGAAGAGGTGTGCAGTACACTGGCAGGAAGTGCTTACCTAAATTATTATGGCAAACCAAATTCAAAAGAACTATTAGACGCCAGTTATCAGCAAACTGAATCTACCATGACAGGTCACCCCCGATTCATCGCTAATAATGGAAGAATCGGTTTTACTTCCAGCGATCACAGAGAATATGCTCCAGAAGCGGCTGCACCATTTTCTTTGGTCTGGCTTGCCGGTCATCGCTCGACTGCTGTGTTTACTGCCGTATTGCCTTTAGATTATGATAAAGTAATGTTACAAGAACTTGGTGAAGAAACGTTGAATAATTTTAACGATCAACTTCTTGAAAAAGGGTTAAATCCTAATGATTATTTTTATATGCCGGTGCATCCATGGCAATGGTTTAATAAATTAGCCAATATATTTTCAGCAGATATCGCGACTAACAGACTGGTTTGTATGGGATACAATGCCGATAAATACCAGCCGCAACAATCGATACGAACATTCTATAATATAACCCATCCTGAAAAATTCTATGTTAAAACGGCTTTATCTGTGCTCAACATGGGTTATGTACGTGGACTATCTCCTAAATTTATGGTGTCTAACCCACCAATCAATGAATGGATTTACAACCTGGTAAAGGATGATAATTACTTACAATCGAAGGGATTTATCATTCTGAGAGAAATTGCCAGTTTGAGTTTTGCTCATCAATATTATGAAACAGCAGTCCCGGGTGATACTCCTTACAAGAAAATGTTTGCCTGTTTATGGAGAGAAAGTCCTGCCGATAAGGTTTCTGAAAATCAGCGTTTAATTACAATGGCAGCATTACTTCATATTGATAATGAAGGTAAAGCTTACCTTCCTGAATTAATACAGGCATCTGGTTTAACAACTTCAAATTGGTTAAGACAGTACTTTAGCTGCTATTTGAGCCCTTTACTTCATTGCTTTTACAAATGGGATATGGTTTTTATGCCTCATGGCGAAAATTTAATCTTGATTCTGGAAGATCATAAGGTTGTTAATGCCATTATGAAAGATATTGGTGAAGAGGTTTCGTTACTTAACTGTAGTTTAGATATTCCTGAAGAAGCTTTGAGACTTGCTGTTAACGTTCCTGACGATCGCAAAACCCTGCCTTTATTTACACAGGTATTCGATTCTATATTCCGATTTATAGCGGCAATACTTGTAGAACATGCTGATTTTCCAGAAGACGAGTTTTGGAAGCTTGTAGCAGAGTGCATCTTAGATTACCAATCTGCACATCCTGAATTCAGTGAATCTTTCCAGAAATTTGATCTGTTTGTTAATGAATTTAGCCCTGATGCTCTAAACAAATTACAATTAAATAATAACAGACAATTGAGAAATCGTGCCAATCCATTTCAAAACCTGCCTTATATCGGCATTGTAAAAAACCCAGTAACACCATTTTACATTAATTAATTTAATAAATAATATTTTCGTGAATTATTTTACATCATTAAACAAGTACATACCCGCGTTGCTTATTACTGCTGCGTTCTTATTATTGTCTTTACAAACTCAGGCACAACAAACCCAATTAGGGGTCATCAAGGGTCAAGTTATGACAGAAGACGGAAAGAAGGTACTGTACGGCACTGTTAACCTAAATGGAAAATACAGTGTAAAAATAGACAAGGATGGTTGGTATATGTTTGATAAACTTACATCAAAAATGAACACCCTTACGGTCAATATCATGGGGTTAGCCCCACAGACAAAAACGGTTACTGTAGAAACTGGGGAGGAAATTTTATTGGATTTTAACCTTACCGCAAATGCCGAAATTCTTAATGAGGTTTTTATTGTAGGTAACAAATATAAAATTACTTCAAAAAAGAAAAGTGAGTATGTGTCGAGGCTTCCGATTTCAAACCTTGAAAATTCACAAGTTTATAGTGTAGTAGACAAAGAACTTATCAAAGAGCAAATGGCTTTAACAGTCGAAGAATCTTTTAGAAATGTTCCGGGAGCTGCACCTGCAAAAACGGGGGCTGGAATGCCCTCTTTTTTCTCGAGAGGTTTTCAAACCAGTGAAAATTTCCGTAACGGAATGGCAACTTATCTGCGCACAGGTGTAGATCTTGCTGCTGTAGAACGTGTAGAAACTTATAAAGGTCCAAGTTCTACCCTTTTCGGAGCACAGATGACCTCATTTGGAGGAATTGTTAATTACATTACCAAAAAGCCATACGATCATTTTGGAGGCGAAATAGGCTATACCATGGGAAGTTGGGACTTGAGCCGTATGACATTAGACATCAATACCCCAGTTAAGGATGCCGAAGGTTTACTGATTCGACTAAACGTAGCTCGTCAGACCGAAAATACCTTTCAGGATCAGGGGAACTCTACTACTTTACTTATTGCGCCAAGCATTACTTATCAGGTATCTGACCGCTTGAAGTTTACGCTGAATGCTGATTTTCAAAGTGCACAAGGAATTACTCCAGCCGGTTGGATTACTTCTCCTACATTGGGGCTAACTAGCTTTAAAGATCTCAATCTGGACTATCGCATATCACTTAATGACAACTCTCTCGTAAGTAAGCAGGCTTCTACCAACGTATTGCTTGATGCAGAATACAAAATTTCTGACCAATGGACCTCTCAGTCCAGATATGCTTATAGCGGTGGTTCTTATGATGATCTTTATATTTTTGATTTCATCTGGCAAAGTAGCTCATCTGTAGATCGCGTATTAAGAACATTTACAGATGAAAAAACAGTGCGAAAAAATTTCCAGCAAAATTTTACAGGAGATTTTAAAATCGGGAACCTCAGAAACAGACTTGTTGTCGGTTTTGATTATTTATCTAGTTACAGATCAACCCGATATGACGGATTGGGATATGGCGGTAAAGTATTTGAACCAGCAAACCTCGATAATCTTGGTGCAACACCAGTGATTCGAATAGAGGACGTTGAATCGATTTTAGCAAAAAGAAACACGGGACAAAACCAGACAAAAGAATCTACTTATAGTGTTTATGCTTCTGATGTTCTAAATATAACAGATCAGCTTTTAGTTATGGCCAGTTTACGTGTAGATCGTTATATTGGTGATGGAACAACAAATACAAAATCCCGCACAACTGTAGGTGACTACAATCAAACCGCACTCTCTCCAAAATTTGGTCTAGTATATCAAATTGTTGAAGAAAAAGTAGCGGTTTTTGGTAATTATATGAATGGATTTAAAAACATTGGTAGCAAACTTCAGCCAAATGGAGAAGTTTCAGTTTTTAAACCCCAAGAGGCTGCACAACTGGAAGGTGGTGTTAAACTTGATTTATCAGACAAACTCAATGCAACTGTAAGCTATTACCAGATTGATGTAACAAACAGTTTAAGAAATGATGTAACAACTCAGGGAACCTATGTTATCCAAGACGGAACGCAAAAAAGTAAAGGACTTGAAATAGAAATTATCGGAAGACCTTTTTCAGGTTTCAACTATGTAGCTAGTTATGGATATAATGATAACGAGTTTACCAAGGCAGCCGAAAATGTATTGGGCAAAAGAGCTGCAGGTACTCCAAAAAATGTGGTTAATCTTTGGGCTAGTTACACTATTGTTAATGGTAAAGCTCAGGGATTGGGACTCGGAATTGGGAATTCTTATGTTTCTGATGCTTTTATAGACAACACAAATACCTTTACACTTAACTCTTATAATCTTCTTGATGCGACTGTGTTTTACAACCGTCCGAAATATCGAATTGGTATTAAAGCCAATAACATTCTGGACGAACAATATTGGGTGAGTGACGGTTATTATGCACGTCCACAAAAGCCAAGCAATTTTATGATCAACTTTACTTATAAATTTTAGTTAAATGGAGCATATCGATCAGAGCGCTTTTAAATCTCAAAGAATACTATTGGGAGTAGTAATGACTTTTGCTATTCTGGATCATACCCGACTCTTTTTTCATTACTGGAACACTAATCCGGCAGATTTAGATCATACCACTTTCTCTTTGTTCTTTACCCGATTTATATCACATTATTTTGCGCCAACAGTTTTCTTTATAGCTGGTATTGAATTATTTCACTGGATGGGTAAGAGAACCAAAAAACAAAATGTATGGCAGTTATTTAAACTGGGCAGTGCACTGATCCTTATTGAAATTTTCGCAAACAATTTTCTGTATATGTTTGATCCTTATTATCGTACGATTGGTGTTTTCATCATTGGTTCATTAGGTTTGTGCCTATACTGTATGGCAGGGTTACAATACTTCAACAGAAGGTTAATTTTATCGATCGCTTTGACTATTATAATAGCGCATCATTTACTGGATTCTTTGCAAATGAAAGGAGATTCTATAAATGCTATTTTCTGGTATTTGTTGCATCAACAAAAATTTATACCTCATGGTCAGAGCTTGTATATTGTAAATTATACGCTACTCCCCTGGTTAGGTGTTCTTTTACTGGGTTATTTTTTTGGATTCTTTTGCAGGTCAGAAAGTTCACTAGTAATTAGAAAAAAAGTACTGTTGTGCAGTGGTTTTACTCTTATTGGATTATTTTTCTTATTGCGTGCCCTAAATGGATACGGAGAATCTTTCCCATGGAAAGGAGGAAATTCAGACCTAATCAGTCTGCTGTCGTTTTTTAATCTCACGAAATATCCAGCTTCATTCGATTTTCTGGCAATCACATTAGGTCCGATTTTCTTGTTCTTAGCTTATGCAGAAAACTGGAAAGGTAGAGTTGCTAATTTCTTTTTTACATTAGGACAGATTCCTTTGTTTACCTATCTCTTCAGTACCCTTATCATTCATTTAGCAGCTATGATTTGGTTATGCTTTAATGGAAAACCATTACAAACGATGGTAATAACGACGGCTTCTTATGGCAAAGATAGTCCATTACTTAATTATGGCTACTCTCTGGCTACAGTCTATATTTTGTGGATTGTATTCGTTTTGATCTGTTATTTCATGATAAAAAAAATAAAACCAATGAATCAAGATTTACTATAAAAATTGTAAATAGTACATTCTAGTAAATAAAAAATGCAGAGAACATAGTTAATATGGTCTCTGCATTTTTTTATTCAGGTTAAATTTACGAGGTCATAAAAACCAAAGTGCAATTTTTACCTCCTTGTTTTATTAAGTTTCTAAAATAATGCACAAAAAGTATATTCATGAGATTGTACAATGAACAAATACCTATAAGAAGCTTCATTCTTAACTGCAAAAAATAAGCGAATCCACTTCTGAATCCGCTTATCGTTGTATTTAACAAAAAAAAACATTGACTTTCGCCCTAATCACTTTGGATTAAAACTACAATACTTATTAATGGATAACTCCAAAATATTACATCTAAATCGATTGCAAAGCCTTATAATAATCCTCGCGTGTACAAAACTCAAGATGTGCTTTTTTGTGAGGTAAATCAATTTCAGTCTGGAACACAAATCCGGCTTTTCTGTTCAATGCATGAATTTTATGATTACGTGCATCAGGTTCAACAACAACACGTTGGTTTTTAGCATCACAAAAAATAAAATCCAGTATTACGGTAAAAATCGTCCAGGTAAACTTATTAACGGGTATTTCTAAGGGCGCTACTAAAATATGCATCCCCTTATCCCCTTTTTCTACTTTATAGTACTCTCCAATACTATCTGTTTCGGGATTGTAACATTCTAATAAAAAGGAAATATCACCATTAAAAATCCCCATGTAAACATTCGTTTTTTCCAGAATTTCTCGGTACGAATCGTACACTTCCTGCAAAGAAAATCCATTCATTCCCCAATAAACTGCATATTCACGATTCACCCAATTATGAAGCAAAGGCATATCAGTCTCTAAGTCTATTGGACGCAATTCAAAAACGCCCATACCAGGAATTGTTTTGACAAAAACAATATCAGAAACAGCTTTATTTTCTATATCAATTATTTTATTATTCATTATCTCTTATCAAGTTAAGCTTATTATTATTTTTAATGAATGTGACATAATCTGATCTTACACTTTCCATAAAAATGATGAAACAACAACCAAGATTATCTCAGTCGATTACAGTCTTATTATCGAATAGCTGAGAGCGTTATTTACAGAATCTCTTCAAAAACATTAGACTCTACAACTTCAGCTACAGCAACACCAAATTCCTGAAAAGCAATTTTTGTTTCAATTGCATAATGCTCAACACCCGTAATTTCTTTGATAATATAAGAATTTCGGTAACAAACCATTCCTAAGTCGGGCGTAACGAATCCATGCGTGTGTAATTCTGCATTCTGAACAAAAATTTCTTCTCCATTTTTGTCAATACTATAATTTCGATTGGCAGCAAAACGTCCTTTATCGTCCCATTGAATTCTATCTGTAATTCCTTTTAGGAAAGGAGGCAATTTATAACCGTAACCTGTTGCTAAAACTAATGCGTCGGTAACATGACGGTATTTTTTATCTTGTTCGGTCTGATGCAATTCCAATTCAAAAGATTGTTTACTTTCGTCAAAATCGGCTTTAATACAAGCGGCATTTGTTCTTAAATTCACATCAATTTCTCCAATCACCTTTTTAGCATAAATAGTGTCGAAAATAGTTTCAATCAGGTCTTTATTAATTCCTTTGTAAAGCAATTTCTGCTCTTTTAACAAATAATCTCTCTTCTCAGCGGGAAGATTGTAAAAGTAATCCACATATTCAGGAGAGGTCATTTCTAAAGTAAGTTTACTGTAATCCATTGGAAAGAAACGGGACGAGCGTGTAATCCAGTTCAACTGATATCCGTACACATCAATTTCCTGCAATAAATCATTAAAAACTTCGGCGGCACTTTGTCCACTTCCTAAAACGGTAATCGATTTTTCTTTTTGTAATGCTGCTTTATTCTGCACGTAAGCAGACGAGTGAATTGCTTTTCCTTTAAGAGTTTGACAGGATTTAGGAATATGTGGTGCAGTTCCCGTACCTAAAATTATCCTTTTTGTCTTGTAATAAGTAATCTTGTTTGTTTTGGTGCAAACTGTACTCACAATGTAAACAGACTCATTATCATCATATTCAATCATCGAAACTTCTGTATTAAAAAATACATTTGGGAGTTTCTTGATTGCCCATTGACAGTATTGGTTATATTCGTTTCTTAACAATAAAAAGTTTTCACGAATGTAGAACGAGTACATTTTGCCCTGTTCTTTTATATAATTCAGAAAACTAAAAGGGCTAGTTGGATCTGCAAGTGTTACTAAATCAGCCAAAAAAGGAATCTGAAGAGTGGTATCCTGCAATAGCATTCCGGGATGCCAGTTAAAAGATTCATTTTTATCAAAGAACAAACCATCCAGATTTTCAATTGGCGCTGTGAGACAGGCCAAGCTCAAATTAAAAGGTCCAACACCAACAGCTATAAAGTCGTATATTTTATTTTCCATAAGGGGGATTAATTTATCAATGTATATTCCTGACCGTGAAGAACAATTAAATTTATAATTTCTTCAATATCAGCCTGAGTTGTAAGAGGGTTAAGAAGTGTAAATTTCAGAAATACTTCATTATAAACTTTTGTACTGGTTATAATGGCTTTTCCTTCATTAAAAATGGCTTTGCGGATGTAACTGTTTAAGCTGCAAAAAGATCCTTCATCCGTTTTCCAGGGTTTATAGCGGAACACAATTGTGCTTATTTCAGGATTATGAATTACTTCAAAATCATCTCTCCTTCTTAAGAAATCTGCAGTAAATAGCGCATTATCAATCGCTTTGTCCATGTAGGTACTTAGTCCCTTTGTTCCGATTATTCTTAGAGTAAACCATAATTTTAAGGCGTCAAATCTGCGGGTAGTCTGTATTGATTTCTTCACCATGTTTGGAATTCCTTCGTCTTCCTGTTCTTTTGAGTTCAGGTAATCCGCATGGTATTTTATATAATCTACATACGATTTGTCTCTCATAAAAAAACCACTTGAACTTACTGGCTGATAAAACGTTTTGTGATAATCTATAGTAACAGAATCTGAAAGCTCAATTCCATCTAATTTATGATTATGCTTCTCACTGATCAATAATCCGCCGCCATAGGCCGCATCAACGTGAAACCATAATTTATTCTCTTTTGCTATTGCTGCAATTTGGGTTAATGGATCAATTGAACCAAAATCTGTGGTGCCACCTGTACCTACAATTGCTATTGGAATATTTCCTAAATCTTTCTGTTGCTGAATTACTTTTTTCAGAGCCTGAACATTCATTTTAAAATCAGTATCAACTGCCACAGGAACAACTGCATTTTGACCTAATCCTAATAAACTTAAATTCTTCTTTAAGCTAAAATGACTTACTTCAGAACATAAAACTCTAAATTTTGATGCATCTGCAGGAAGCCCGTCCATTTTAGGGTCCATATTATAATTCTTTTTCACAAAATGATCTCTCGCTAAAAGTAATCCCATCAAATTTGACTGTGTTCCTCCGCTTGTGAAAATCCCATCTGCTCTTTCCGGATACCCCAATTTTTCAATCGTCCAATCTATCAGCTTCAATTCGATAAAAGTAGCTCCGGTACTTTGATCCCAAGTATCCATTGACGAGTTTAAAGAAGAGATAAACGCTTCTGCAACAAGCGTAGGTGTCAAAATTGGGCAGTTTAAATGAGCTATGTACTTTGGGTTATGAAAATGAATACAGTCATTTAGGTAAATGCCTTTAAGCTCGTCTAAAACATATTCTAAACTGTTTCCCTGATCTTTTTCTTCAAGTACTATTGCATCAACTTTTTCTTTAATCGAAGAAATACTTGCACCTGTAAAAGGAGTATCTCTGCTTTCTAAATGATTTGCAATTAGTTTAATTGTTTTTTTCATACTCTTCTTGTAAAGAGAAATCGATTTTTTGTTATTAGAAAAAATATGCTTGACATGTTTTTTTTCTAAAATCTTTTTTAATTCAATTGTGCTTATCTGTTCTCGTGTTTCCATTGACTTGTTTTATTTAGATTCATTCTAAAGAATAGTTTTTAACAAAAGTATATCCCATAAAAACGAAAGTCAATACTATACGAATAGTAAATAAAATTATACAAAAGAGGTACTAGCAATACTACATATGTAGTATAAAATTGGTAAAAAAAAGGATTATTTACTTAGTTTTGAATTATATTAATTTTCTGTCAATTGCATATAAAATAAGCTCTGGAGTGGTATGTCTGCCCGTTTTTTTCATAATATTTTTTCTATGAGTTCTAAATGTATGAATACTTATAAAAAGGTTGGAAGCAATGCTTTTTCCATCATTACCTTTAGCAATCTGCTTTAAGATTTCAGACTCTCTAAAAGTTAGTTTCTCTTTTAAATCAGATGCTGGTGAAATAAGCACATCTACAAGAATATTTAATATTTGCGGACATAAGTAACGTTCACCGTTTTCGATTTTATACAAAGCATCAAAAATAGTTTGCTCCTGACAGTCCTTTGAAATAAATCCATTAATATTTTCTTTGAGAAAACTACTAATCGTTTGTTTATTCTTAAAGTAAGATAAAATGATAATTTTACAATTTGGAGAGTTCAGCCGTAGCTGCTTGAAATCATCATCATAAAATAAAAAAATATTATTCGGATCAATAATTAAATACTCCACTGTATTTTTCTCCAGATGAATAATTAGTTCATCTTTTGAGCCTACCACGGTTAAACTTGATTTCTTCACAAACTTTTTTAGCGTCTGTTTCAATCCGATTATATGCAAGTTTTCAGAATCTGCAATCAGGAAATTTCTCATTATTCATGTTGTTTAGATTTGGTCTAAACAAAAATAACAAATAAATATCACATTATTGTATTAATTTTTAGCACTTATGCGAATACAAAGAAAGAAACTAAGTACAAAAAAAGAAACCTTGATGGCAAGTTTAAGGAATTGTACGCGGATAAAATAGATTCGCTAAAGCGAAAATACAGATAACACGGATTTCCCTCTATGTTACTATTAAAATCTGTTTTTATCAGCGTCTTTTCTTTTGCAAATCCGTGTCATTCGCATCCTTTTATAGCCAATTGTCTAACAGACTCACTACTCTCAGTTTCTTTGAATCTTTGTCCTTGAGAATCTTAAAAAAAACTTTCAGAATAAAAAAATGTTCCTGATAAAATACCAGGAACATTTTTATAATACTAAATATATTGTTTTAGAAACTGTAACCAACAGCTAGATTAAATCTTGTTCCATTTCCTCGAGTATAATTGGCATTTGTGCCATAAAATTGAGAAGTTGTAGTATAATAATCTTTGTTAAGTAGATTCTCAATACCAAGTTTCACTCTAATTTGACTAGTTACTTTATAAGCTGTAGCTAAATTCCACAAATTAAATGATTTAATAGGCCCTTCACCAATAGCGTAAGCTCCTTTGGCATTTGGTTTAAAATAATCACGATCACCTACATACATCCAATATACTTCTACATTTAACCTTTCGTTACCAAATTTTGCATAACCTGTCATTTTAACTGGAGGGATTCTGTTCGATTTTAGATAAATATCATTATCTCCATAAAAACGACCATCACCATCTTTATCTCCTCTACCCTGAACATAGGCATAATTTCCTCCTATCGTAAGTTCTTTAATTACTTGATAATCGGCTTGAATCTCATAACCCCAAACACGCTCTGGTAAACGTTCAGCAAGTAAGAAGCCATCAACTTGAATTAAGTTTGTTCCTAGTTTAGAAGTACTGTAATAATACGCTGCACTCATATTAAACTTCCCTAATTGGCTGCTAAAACCACCCTCGTAGTTATTAACGATAATTGGTTCAGTTTCTAATTTAGAGATAGCATCTTGTTTGGCTGCGGTAAGTACTCTACCTAAATCAAATATTGAAAATGCTTGAGAGAAACTTATAAAAGGATTGAAGAATTTAAATTTAGAATATCTTAAACCTGCATTAAAAACGAATGCCTCATAGTTAAGCTCTCCTCCTTTTACAGCCACGCTCCCTGCTCCATTAGCTCCTGTTGCAAGTGTATTGTAATCTTCTATATTTATTTTGATGTTTTCTGCACGTAATCCTGCTTTAAGTGTCCAATCACCAAAAAATTGAGTAGATAATTGTGCATAAGGAGCTAGATTAACCATATCAATGTTTGGAACCCAAACTCTACCATCAACTAATTTTTGATTTGTTTTATCATTTAGTAAATCAAAACCGTAAGTTACGTCACCTGTAACATTGGTAGAAATTATGACTGGAGTATTTAAATAAACTCTTACTCCCTTTTTAGTAGATGCTGTTTGTGATTGCCCAGTACCATAAAAAAAAGCAGAATTAGAAAAAATGGTTAAGAAATCTTGATAATATAAATTAGCAGTTAAGTTAGTTTTTCCAAAAATATTCTTATTTATATACTGTAAATTAATATTGTGATTATAGCGAGTACCTTCATCCGAGCCTAATCTATTTCCTAGTACACCAATTGCAGGACTTACACCATAAACGCCATTTTTAAGTATAAAATCAGAATCTTGATTAGAACTAAAATAATTGTACATAAAATCAATTCTTTGCTTATCTGTAAGGTCATATCCAAGTTTAGTAAAAACATTATAAGTTTTAGTTTCACCTAATCCATATTCAGGTGAGATAACTTCACCTTTTGCATCACGAAAAACGCCTGTTTTTTCATAAACACCACCTACGAAGTAATTAAATCGCTTCATTTTTCCATAAAACTGTTGCAAAAGTCTGTAACCAATAACGCTATCTCCTTTAATATTACCATTAGTGCCTGCTTCGCTATATCCAGAAAATTTATTTTGTGTCTTACTCGATTTTGTAATGTAATTAATCAAACCACCATCAGCACCGTTACCATAAATTGCTGTAGCGCCTTTAATAACTTCGATGCGTTCAATAACCGAAGGGTCAATCGAACGAATTTCTCTACCTGCTGATTTTAAAGGTGTAGATTGCGGAATACCATCAATAAGAACCAAAGGATTTCTTCCTCTTAACGTTTGACCGTAATTTCCAGTATTATTAGTTGCAGAACCTAAACCAGGAACTGCATATGCTAATACATTAGCAATATTTGGACTTACTATCGATAAGTTGTCTATATCGTTTGCCTTTATTACCGTTACAGATGAAGGAGTTTTTGATAATGTTTCAACCTTTCTGCTTGCCGAAACTATAATCTCATCTAGTTGAGAATCATCTCTTACTTGCTTCGCATTAGAAGCTTTTAATAATAAACTTAGAGTAGTTGTTCCGTTATTTGATACACTTATCTCCTGTTCTATAGTTTCATATCCTTTTAAAGATGCTTGTATAGTATAAATATTACTACCCACTTTATCAAATTTAAAACTTCCGTCAGCACCTGTTGTAGTACTAAATTTAGAAACTTTAAGAATTATATTTACTCCTGCAACTGGTTTTCCGTTAGAGGTGGTTATTTGCCCTTTTATTTTTCCTTGGTGGTGTTGTTGTGCAAAAGAAATAAGGAATGAAAATAAAAAACCAATAATAAATACGATCTGTGTCGTTTTTGAATTATGATATTTCATTAATTTTTAAATTTGGTTAGCTACTTGTTTTTATTAGTTCTAAATAAAAACAACGCAAATGTAAATATTAATAATCCTTTAACAAAAAATATTTAGATTAATTCTACATAGTTTGTGTTAAAAATTTTCTAAAATATATTCTATATCAAACATCTAAATATTTAGAATCAAGTGATAGCAATAATGTTTTATTTAATAACGTTTTTATCACCATTATTCCAACCTCAATGATAAATTACTATTTGCTTTTAAATAACCATTTTTATAATTTTATTCTTAAATTATGAACCTACAACTAATCTGTTTTTTAAAAGAGCACAAAATTAGTTATCCTAATAAATTAAATGAAAACACCTTATCAAATTTCAGATTTTAAAGGACAGTCTGACGAAAATGGTTACGTAGCGCTTAGCGTTTTCTGTAATAAAGTTTTTAGACTAAATGATGATGCTATTTCAGGATTCTTTGATCCTGAATATCGATTTTATAACAGCCCAAGATCTGAAGCAGCGCGAAAAGATATACGAAACAACATTTCTTTTATAACTGTTACTAAAAAAAGAAGAGCTTCTGGAGAAACTTATACTGTAAGAAAAGTTATAGGAGGTATATATAAAGATGATTTAGATTTTTTTATTGCTCAGGCCAAAATTGCTATACTGGAAAATGATCAACTATTTGATAAAGTCTACAAACAATACGCAGAACAAAGAAATGAACAAGTAAAAATTAATCTGGCAAAATATGGATCTCAAAAAAATGAATAATTAATCACTCTTCTATTTCTTTACTTTTTTGCCAAGGAAATTTTCCTTCGATTTCTACTTTCAACGATAAGCTCAAGAAAGTTCTAATTAACACAATAACTCCTAGCGAAAGCACGCGATCCATTGTTGGCTCCGTTACAACCGTTCCAATAATATCTCCGGCAACAAGAATTTCTAAACCTAATAAAATTCCTTTTCCGAGTTCTTGTCTTAATATTTTATAGGAGCGTGGAACTGATCCTTGAAGTGAGAAAATAAACTTGCCCATCGCTAGCACAATTCCAATAATTATAGTGATAATACCAGTTATTTCAATTCCTTTCGCTACATATTCTATATATAATTTTATCACTTCCATTTTAGCTTATTTTCAATGTATTAATAAGTAAATTACCTCATATAACTATAAATCTTTTAGGCATTATATTAAACTAGTTAATTACATTCTAATCAAAAAAAAATGGAATCTAAGTCATTACTTAAATTCCATTTATATGTTTTTTTGACCTTTATTATTTTTAAAAGGTAAAAATATTAGAAAAATTATTCTTTGTCTTTAGTAAAAAAAATAACTTTTCCATCTTTCTTAAGTTCTGTTTCACCATGCCAATTAGTGTATTCATAATTATCATTATGAGCTTTAACACCAGAAGCTGTAGTGTCTTGAATCATTTCAATCTTTTCACCACTTAAATCAATAGTCAACGTACCTTTTTCATTATTGAAGTTTGTAATTAATTGGATTCCTTCACTGTTAGTAACAGTATCAGTAATAATTTCTGTAGAAGCAGCCACTTCTGTGCTTGGTATACTTGTTGATTCTTTATCAAGTTCCGATTCCTTAGACTCGTTTTTGCAAGAAGTGATGATTAAGGATGCAATCATAATTGCACCAGCTAATTGTATTTTTCTCATTGTATATACTATTATCAAATTAATTTTATTATTCATAAGGAATTTCCCTTATTTTAATAAAAACAAATATTGTGCCAGATTGTAACTTTAAATAAGTAGGTATCTATTGCTTCTTAAGCATTTACCTTTTTGACTATTTTAATTTAAAAAATAATCTAGTATTAAATAAGTACTATGTTTGTTAGTCTAAATTATGCTAACTGATACGTATAAACTGCTATAATAATGCATAGTAAATTTTAGTATCTTTACTGTATGATGGAAATAGGAATAGACAGTTTTGCCTCTGCAATGTACGGAGATAATAATACGCTAAGTAGCGTAGATGCAATGGAGCAATTATTACAAAGAATTGAACTAGCTGATCAGGTAGGTCTTGACATATTTGGTATTGGCGAGCATCATAAAAAAGAATTTTTAGATTCTGCAACGGCAGTAATTTTAGCCGCAGCTGCAGCAAAAACAAGTCGTATACGTTTATCAAGTGCAGTGAGTGTTTTAAGCGCCGCAGATCCTGTCCGTGTGTATCAAAGTTTTGCTACTCTGGATTTAATTTCCAAAGGACGAGCAGAAATTGTCGTTGGGCGTGGATCATCAATAGAGGCTTATCCTCTATTTGGGTTTAATCTTAATGATTATGACCAACTTTTTAAAGAGAAATTGGAACTTTTGCTACAAATACGAGATAATGAATTTGTTACTTGGTCAGGTAAATTTCGTCCTGCTCTAAACAACCTTCCTGTTTACCCACGTGCATTACAAGAAAAATTACCAATTTGGCTAGGCGTTGGCGGAACTCCTGAATCTTTTGTGAGAGCAGGAACTCTTGGATTACCATTAATGGTTGCTGTTATTGGAGGACAAACACATCGTTTTCGTCCGTTAATTGATTTATATAGAGAAGCTGGTAAAGCAGCAGGATTTACTCCCAAAGAATTAAAAGTAGGCTTGCATTCGCCAGGTTATGTAGGTGGTACGAATGAAAAAGCAATCACTGATTATTATCCAGGTTATGCCGAACTTTGGACCAAACTTGGAAAAGAACGCGGTTGGCCTCCTGTTACAAAAACACAGTTTGATAGTCTTATCGACGAAAAAGGAGTTTTGGTTGTAGGGAATCCAGAACAAGTAGCTGAAAAAATCATTAGACATAGTGAATCACTTGGTGGCATTTCGAGATTTACTTTTCAAATGGATAATGCTGGACTTACTCATACGCAATTAATGAACGCAATAGAATTAATAGGAACAAAGGTCATACCGCTAATTAGAAAGGCTGAGTAAGCGTTTTTCCTCTTCTTGAAAGCATAAAACAATACAAAATTTAAACAATTGAGTAAACTATTTACATTAATTAGAAGAGATTAATAAAAGTCAATTTATTATAGTTTATTAAAACTGATAAATTATCGCAATATTTTCAATGACTTAGCACTTTTTATGTATTTACAATAACAATTTGAAGTAGAATATTAGGTCGTAAAAAAAATGATCATTTTAACAGCAAAATATTTAGTTCTTACAAACAAAATTTTACTTTTGCGCTCTAATTAAATAAAAGCATATCATGAACGACTTATTCGCCAAAATTACAACTGAATTCGAAACATTCAAAACTGAATATGAGTCTCTAATGGATAAAGGCGTAAAAGCTGCAGGACCAAGAGCTCGTAAATCAACTCTAGAATTAGAGAAATTATTGAAAGAATTTAGAAAAGTTTCTGTAGAAGAATCAAAAAAATAATTCTATCAAATTAAAAGCCCTCTAAGAAATCTTAGAGGGCTTTTTTAATCTTCTTGTTTAAGTAAGTTATCTAACCAATTAAATATTAATATACTAAAGAAGATGTATTTATACTGATTTCAGCTGATTTAGTTTGATCTTCTACAGGAGCATTCAGTGCTTTTTCTTTCAAAAAATTTATTCCTTTATCACGCGAAATCCTATCTTCATACATTTTACTCATTCCGATAATCTTCCCGTTAAAAGCCTTTAAATTAAAATAAACCTTCTCATCTGAAATTGTTTTTTTGAAGAATTTAGTGCTGTCTTGTGAATTCGTTTTTACGGATTCAACTCCTTTTTCACACATAAATTTTCGGGTGTATCCACTGCTTCTTAAAATTGTATCTCCGTTATTGTCAGTAAAATAAAATTGAAACTCATCGTTTTCGTTTTTTACAATTACAAATTTTTCCATTTTTAAAAATTAATTATATATTTTATATTTTAGCTATGCTATTATTTTAATCATTGAATGTTACTGTAAACGTACTTCCCACCCCAACTGCACTTTCAACGCTTACAGCTCCATTCATTGATTCTATTTGGTTCTTAGTGATATATAAACCGATGCCATGTGCATCTTGATGTTTGTGAAATGTCTTATACATTCCGAATAACAAATGCCCGTGTTTTTTTAGATCTATACCCAGACCATTATCAGTTATCGTCAATACTTTTTTTCCATTATCGATAAAAAAATTGAACTCAATTATTAAGTCTCTTTCTGGATGAGCATATTTAATAGCATTAGTACAAAAATTCAATAAAACACTTTCTAAATAAGCTGGATTAAAGTTAATAATTGCATCTTTTGGAATATTGTTTATAATTGTCCCTAAATTTCTATAGTTGTATGCACTAACAACATTTAGTACTTTCTTTAAATAATTGTTTAAGTTTAAAGGCTTAACAACAATATTTACATTATTCTGAATATTAACGATTTGAGATAGATCAGTAATTGTTTTATTTAAATCATCAGACACCGTTCGCAAATAGCTAAAAGCTTCACTATTCTCTATGTTTTTATTTTCTGCATCAATCATATCTAATAGCAATTTTAAATTCCCTGCATGCGAATTTAAATTGTGAGCTACTATATGTGAAAAATTCAGCAACTGGCTATTCTTTTCACTGTACAGTTTCATAGTTTTAACCAATTCTAATTCTTTTTCCTTTTGTGAGGTGATATCTGTATGAGTACCTATAACTCGCAAAGGTTTACCATTACTATCGCGCTCTATTACCTCTCCTCTATCAAGAATCCATTTGTATCTTCCGCTAGAAGTTAATACTCTATGGTAATTTTCATAAAATGGAGTATGATTTTCAAAATGCTCTTTAATTGTTGCATAATACTCTTCCAAATCGTCTGGATGTACAATCTCATCCCAACGCTCTGGATTATCAAAAATAGCGGCCGAATTTACTTCGAGTATTTTAAAAGATTGAGAAGAATAAAAAACAGTATTTGTTCTTATATCCCAATCCCATACTCCAGTATTTGAAGCTTCTAAAGCAAATCTAAAACGCTCTTCTAAAACTTTTAGCTTTAGCTCTTGAGCTCTAAATTCTGATGCATTAAAAAAAAATTCTGAGAAAACAGCACTCTTATCTTCACGAGATTTTGAGCAAATATTTTTTATAGCATTAGAACTACCTCTGTTGTAAAAATCGTATACCATATCATATATTTCTAAACTAATTAATACTTAATTTAAGATGCTCATGGAGCAAAATAAACTCTCTCAAAATCATTTTAATAAATTGCAATAAAATCAAAAAACACATTAAAAAATATCAGAATATATTTATTTCATTATTTACATTACAAATATATTACCAATAAAATCAATACTTTATAGTACAAAAAACTACTTAATATAGAACTTGTACTACAGATTGTAATCTTGTTAGTTGGCTTTATTGCATAAAAAAAAGTGAAGGAATTATACCTTCACTTTTAAAATATTTATGCTAACAAATAATAAAGCCTTTGAAACTAAGTAGTTTCATCATGATATAATTGAAAAATCTTTATGAGTTCGGCCAAATTATCTACTTCTAATTTTTCAAAAATTCTATTTTTATAGGTGCTAACTGTCGTTTTTTTTATTTTTAATAACTCCAGTATTTCTAGATTACCGTATCCTTTAACAAATAATAAAGCTACCTCCATCTCCCTATTTGATAAAGCTTCTAACGGATTTGTTGGTTTTTTTGAAATGTAAGAGTCAAGTATTTTATCTTTTATATTTTGAGTTATATATTTTCCATATGAAATCATTGAATTGATAGCCAATTTCATTTCATCTTCAGAGCTTTCTTTAGTTAAATAACCAGATGCACCTGCATTAAGATACCTCATGGCGTAGATATTTTCTTCTAAAGCAGAAAATATCAAAATTTTTATATCAGGCTGAATCGCCTTAATTTCTGCCAAAATATTTATACTATTGCCATCAGGGAAATTAACATCCAAAATCAATAAATCTATTTTTACTTCTTTTAAAATTTTAAATGTATCTGTAAAAGTTGCCGCCTTGTAAACTGTTGCACTCATAAACAGCTCCTTAATAATCATACCAACTCCCTGACGAACTACAACATGGTCGTCGGCAATTAAAAAACTATAGTTGTTTGAAGCGCTCATTATCTTTCTATTAAATTAATTACACCCTGCTTATTATTCGTAAATATTAAAAAGCAGTAGTGGTTTCTGTAGTATTTTAAGCTGGACTTAAAATTAAATTAAATACAACTATTGTACCTTTTCCTTCTTCGCTTTCCACATTGATTTCACCATCAAATAATTCAACTATTTCTTTGCATAGATTGAGTCCCAAACCAACTCCCAAATCATTCATTTTATTAGAAACATTACCTTGGTAATACAAATCAAATATATTCTTCAAGTTTTCTTCTGGAATACCAGCTCCAGTGTCTTGAATTTCTATTTTTAAATTATATTCATAATCAGAATTTTTATCCAGATCGATAGTAATAGCTATACGGCCGTTCTCTGTAAATTTATTGGCATTACCAACTATATTATAAAAGAGTTGATGAATTTTTGTTGCATCAGAATATACTTCATCGTCAGAATTTAAATTAGAATTTAGTTCTATTTTATTTCCTTTAGTTTCTACTAGTGAAGACAAGGAAGCAATGATTTGATTTATTTCTGTTTTTAAGTGAAAGTTTTTGTTCTTTAGCTTGAGCTCATAGTTTTCTTCTTTAGAATATTCTAAAATCTGATTTGATAATAAAAGCAAAGAATTAGTGGTAAACTGAATAGACTTGAAGGTATCTTTAATTTCAATATCTTGTATAGAAGAGCTTATCTTCTTACTATACATAGAAATTATACTTAAAGGAGATCTAATTTCATGACTTATCATACCCATAATCCTGTTCTTAAAACTTAAACTCTGACGTATCTGATCCTGAGCTATAGTCAATCTTTTCTCATACTCAAAAGCTATTCTAGTAAAGCTAAAAAGTATAATAGAAACAATAAACATTAGTATTATTAAAATTAATAATGTGTAATTTCTAACTGTTATATTTGACTTGTATTGATTCTCTAATTTCTTTTGAGAATCTGCCTGAAGTTCATTAATAGGTTTACTGTAATTAGGTAATACCGTTGCGCTAAGATTTAATAATTTACTATTGAGTTCTGTAAGCTTTAAATCCTGGTTTCTGAGCTTTGTGAATGTCTTTTTTAAATTATTAAACTGACTTTCATAGTATTTATTAGTTGTCAAAAAGACGTTCTTAATTTGATCTTCAATACTTCCAGAAACAAGTTTGTCATTATACTTCATTGTTACAATGATCTTTAACTGTTCTTTTTGTACTTCTGTTTTCCCAGCCAGCGCATCTCCTAATCTAGAAAAAAGACCTTTTTTAGAAACACTGTCGATTTTCATATAAGAATCTGTCTTTATGCTATCTAGAATTTTATTATACTCAAATTTTTTAAAATCTAATATATTTAAAGCTTCTTGATTTTTTGGTTCGGTTTGCAGATTAATAATAGAGTCAATTGTTGATTTTAGAGCAAGGATACCCAACTCTGATTTACTTTTCTCAATTAATACTTTTTTAAACTCTATATTTTTTTCAGTAGCATCATTCAGTTTATTAACCAATTCGCCTGTCTCCATTAATGAAGCCGAATATTTTTCTAACGAAGCTTCATCTTTATTACTTATATAATGATTGTAATATTTTTGAGAATTGATAAATGAATCGCTTATCTCATTGGTCAGTTGCTTTAGGTTTCCTAAATTACTTATTGAGTCAAAATATTTTGACATTTTATCCTCATTTGTAGTTTCATTATGCCAGATTATAACCGCCATAATTTGTAATAGAATAACAAATGCCAGCAAAGTATAATGAATTACTTTTCTATGTTCAAATTTTAGTTTTGCAAAACTAAATCTATCGCTTATCAAATTTTTTTCAATCAAAATATATATTTTTTTAAGATAAAAAATGAGTCAAAAATTACTAACTCATAATAAATGCTTTTAATATAGGTATTTGATGTAGCATCATGTACTACAATTTAAAATAGATACTGCTTTTTTTTAAAATATTAAATTATGACTTACAATAAAAAAAAACAAGCTTAATTGATAACCTTATTTTTATGTAAAAATTAATACTAAACTAAAACTATAACAACTATTTAATAGAGATTTGGGGGGAGTTCTCTTAATTAAATTTAAAAATAAAAATGCTAATACAATTTACATATTTTAATTATATAGAAATAAAATTTCTTTTTTATGAAAAGGATATTATGCAAAAATAAACCGCTAAATTTTATCATTATGTAGAACATTAGAGAATCTAACTCTAGAACTTATTCTACAAATTAAGATCCTTTAATTCTATAAAAAATAAGAATAGGATTGCAATTTAAGCCAAAAAAAATGATTCCTACAAATTTTACAAAAACTTTTATCTAAAAGCTTGTTGCTATCTTAAATGCTTTATTTAATTGTTTATTTTTAAGACAAAAGATAAACATATTTAAATTAAAAATCAGCAATTATTATTTATATAATTTTATTCCATAATTGTTTGATGAAACTAATTTACAAGAAAAAACCCAAATAAAACTTAATATATGTATCCGATTTTGGTATATATACTAGTTTAAGGTATTTTTGCCAAAACGAAAATAATTGGTTATGATAATAAGAAAAGCAACTATAAACGATTCAAATGATATTGTAACATATTTGTTGTTGGCAATGGAAGATATAGTATATAAATTTATTGGTAAAGAAGACTATAACAAAGCTAAAGATTTTTTATTGCATTTTGTAGAAAAAGAAAATAATCAATATTCTTATAAAAATTGCTTTGTAGTAGAAGATGACAATGAAATTGTTGCTGCTGTAAATATATATGATGGAGCTAAATTGCATCTCTTGAGAGAACCTATTGCACAATATGTTAGAACACATTATAATAAGAATTTCAATCCTGAAGACGAAACTCAAAAAGGTGAAATTTATATTGATACATTAGGCGTTAACCCTAAATGTCAAGGAAAAGGTATTGGCTCTAAACTATTACAGTTTTTGATAGACGAATACGTAACAAAAAAGCATAAAACTCTTGGTTTACTTGTGGATGAAGGAAATCCAAATGCTAAAAAACTATATTTAAAATTAGGATTTAAGCCTGTAGGGGTTAAAACATTAGTTGGAAAAAGACTGGAACACCTTCAGATAAAAGGGTAGATTTTTTTATTCTTTTAATTTTATTTGTCATTGCTCAAATCAAACTATTAGCTTAGATATATCGCTTTACATCTTGTGCAAAACAATAACTCCTTTGTCATATTATTAATCACTTTTTTGACCTTCATTATTTTTTTATATTATTACTCAAATAATATAATTTCATTATTTATTTCACGAAATTCTGAGCCTTTTTTTTATAGCGTACTCACTGACAAGTGAGTAAGTTAAATATTTTACAATATTTAACTTACAAAAAATATATTGAACATAAAAAAACAGTATATTAGCAATGTTAAAAGTAAAACATTCTTTACAAATTACTCAAAACCTAAATGAAAGTTAAATATTTTTCTTATAAAATTAATAAGCTCGAAAATAATCTTAACTTTCTTAAGTATAACGTTTATTGAATCAAAAAACTAATTTGAAAATTATTCTCTTTGTTATGAGTTTATAAATTTTGCAAAATATTTATTGACAAAAACATTGAGGATAATCTCGTATAGCTTGAATCATTTGCGTTAGAATAATCATCAAGATATCTTGTTTGCTTTTATAACAACTTTTTAATTATTATTTTTTTGATTATGAAAAAAACTCTATTATTTCTTACTGCATTAATGGTTCTTATATCCATTAATTCTTGCTCTGACTCAGACAGCGACAATTTAGACAATATTAATACAACACAAGCCGATAAGAAGAAACTTATTCTTAAAAAATTTGAAGAATTAGGTTTAGATCCAGCGAATGTTATTTTTTCAGACACAATCGATAGTAGTAATGCTATTACAGTTGAATCTCTAAAAGACTTAGAGAATGTAATGTCTCATGAAATATATTTAGAAAAAAATAAAGAAATTATAAATAATATTAATTCAAAAGAATTCTCTGAAATTTCAAATTCTGATTACTCTAATAATAGGTATTATGACGGGACTAATTATGGATATACTTCTTTTCAAACAGAAGTTCCTGTACCTCAATTATTCAGTCTTTTTAAGCGTAATATGTCTTTGTTTATATCGTTTCAATATGAAAGGTTTGAGTTGCAAAATACTTATGGTGAAAGTGGAATTCGAAATGTTTCTTCAACATTAATAGGTTTAACATTTGGCTACTCATATGATCATATTGACTTTTATCATCGCGGTAGTGGAGCTATGACAGTTCAACTCACAATAAACGGTGTCCTTAATCGTAATATATTTTTTGAGGGCATAGGTACAATTTATAGGAGTAATGTAAAAACAATAGGATATTTTGTTCCAAGAAAAAATAACACTTATGAAGGACAGTTCCGTGTCGTTTCAATATAAGAAAATTAAATATTATTGAACAGTCGATATTATAAGTTAATCTGAATAATTTGAAAAAGTCTAATTTTTACTAATTAGACTTTTCTTGTTCATAGCTCCCTCCTTTTATCTTCATTATGAACAAATTAACATTTATCCTTCGAAATAAAACACTACATTTGCAGCCTTATAAAAAATAATACCACATTACATTAAGGGTCTTTATATCCCTTATTTTTAAGGAACAGCATTGAAATTCACTTTAAAACATAGCCTTTCTAGGCGTAACTTCTTTATTCTAGGAATTGTTTTCGTAGTCCTAACTTTGTTTTCTATTTACATATTAAGCAGTTTAATAACGCAAATATCCGAAAAATCAAATTCGACCAATTCACTACGTAGTTTTATTAAAAAACAAGAAGTTCTAGCACTGGAATTTTCACGTTTTCTAGAAGTTCAAAAAGAAATAACCCAGATTATTGAAATTAGTACTTCTAACAATTTATCGGATAATTTAAAAGTATTAAGTGCCATACACGCCAATCAAAATCTTGTAAAGAACAATTGGTTTCAGATAAATGATGGCAAAATAGAATTTAGCAACTCTAAAAAAAACACCAATTTAACAGCGGAGATAAATGATTTTATTGCTAAAAATGGTGATAAAGACAAATTTAATACTATTACTAAAGATGGTGATAACTTTTTTTGGCGCATTTATATTAAGTCTAAAACTATAAATGGCGAAATAGTACGTTATGGTTATGATATTGATTTAAAAGAATTACGTTTCTATTTTTCAACCGTAGATCAATTGGCCGAAAATTATGCTTTTGTATTTGATAAAGACGGAACTATACTCTATCATCCCGAAATTAAATTTATTAAACAAAATGTTTTTAAAATAACTGATGTCGTTGCATCAGATACAATCTTTGCTCCCAAAAAGGGCTTCACCAAAAGAACTGCTCTTTCAGAATACTTAAAATTAGATATTGTTAGATATACACAACGCCTAAAGGTAGATGATACTGATTGGTATGTTTGTGTAAACTTTCCTGAAAATATTGCTAATGAAGATGTAAACGCTATAAAAAAGTATGCGTCACTAATTTACTTTATAACTACAGCCATCTTACTTGTATTCTTTTATTTGTTTGCGATTTTTACGCGTAAAAGCTTTCAAGAAAAAGAAGATTTGGCTAAAGAAAAAAATAAATTAAGTTTAGAAAATGAAAAAATAAAGAAAGAAAAAGCATTAATTCAATTGCAACAATTAAAGGAACAAATAAATCCACATTTTTTATTTAATTCTTTGAATTCTCTTTATATGTTAATTGAAAGTAATACCAAAGTAGCACGTAAATTCACACTGAATTTGTCTAAAATTTATCGGTATTTAATCAATCCACCAGAACAAAATATTGTTAGTCTTAAAGAGGAACTTCTTTTTATTGAGAAATATATTTTCTTACAACAAACTAGATTTAAGGAAGAGTTTGAATTTACAATTACAATTGAAGACAATAACGCTTTGTTAAAAAAAGTTCCTTATTTATCTTTCCAGATTGCCATAGAAAATGCAATTAAGCACAATATTGCCTCAGATGAAAACCCTTTAAAAATAACAATTATTATTAAAGAAAACATGGTAATCATTACCAATACTCTAAACGAAAAACAAAACTTCGAGAAGGAATCTAAATTTGGTCACAAATACTTAAAGAGTATTTATAATTTTTATTCTAAAAACGATTTTGAGACATTTAAAACGGATGATTTTTTTGTCTGTATTTTACCCTTAATTGAATAAAAAAAGCATTCACTCCCAAAAAAAAGCCACTCACTCCGTTTTAGTTTTTTTTAACGTAACAGATGGAATATTTTAGGCGAAAAATTAACCTAAACTTAACTTCAAATGAGGGAAAAGGCATTATTGAAAAATTTAAAAAACACATTAATTCTACTATTATTAATTAATAGTAGCGTTATTATTGCGCAGAAAAAAGACAAGAAAAGTAGAAAAGAAAAAACAGAACAAGTTAAAGATTCTACAAGTAACAAAAAAGGAAAAAAATATAATGACCTTATAAAAGATGGTACTGTAAAAAAAGGGCTGTTTAATATAATACAAGTTAAAACTGATCTTTATCTTGAAATAAATGATTCTCTTTTTCAAAGAGAATTTCTTGTGGTAAATAAAATTTCTAATGTCCCAATGCAAGTTAATGAGGCTGGACTAAACAAAGGAATGAATTATGAAAACAAGATCATTACTTTTCATAAAGACCTTGTAGCCAAAAAAGTATGGGTTAAATCATCTGTTCCTAGTGTTTCTTCTCCAAAAGGAGATGCAATAACTGCTTCTGTGATTAATAATTTTTCGGAATCTATTATAGAGGTTTTTGATATTGAAGCAAAAAATAATGATTCAACTTCTGTAATTATTAAAGCAAACAAAGTTTTTGATGGTAAACAAAAAAGCTTTAACGATGTTTTAAGCAACATTGGTTTTGGTGGTTCTGTTAAATCGGATCTATCTTATATTGAATTTGCTAAATCATTTCCTAAAAACATTGTGGTTAAATCACAACTTACTACATCAGTAAGTGAAGGTGGTGGTCCTGCCCTATCTGTTACGCTTGGAGTAACTAGCAACATTATTTTATTAGATAAAGTTCCTATGCAACCTCGTTTCTCAGATAAACGTATTGGTTATTTTACAGAAAAACACTGGTACTTTAGTGATGATCAACATGCAATGCGTGAAAAGGAACTAATTACGCGTTGGAGATTAGAGCCAAAAAAAGAAGATATTGAAAAATACCGTAGAGGAGAATTGGTAGAGCCTAAAAAACCTATCGTTTATTATATTGATCCATCTACACCAAAACAATGGCGTTCATACATTATAGAAGGTGTTCGTGATTGGCAAGTAGCTTTTGAAAAAGCTGGATTTAAAAATGCAGTTATAGCAAAAGAGCCTACAGAAGAAGATACAGATTTTGATATTGATGATGTACGTTACTCAGTTATTACATATGTAGCTTCACCAAAATCAAATGCTATGGGACCTGCAGTTGTAGATCCTAGAAGTGGTGAAATTATTGAATCTGACATTATATGGTGGCATAACGTAATGACTTCATTACACAGCTGGATGCGTATTCAAACTGGAGTAATTGATCCTAAAGCTAGAGGGAATAAATTTAGCGACGAACATATGGGTGAAGCTATCAGATTTGTTTCTTCTCATGAAGTAGGACATACTTTTGGTTTAAAACACAATATGGGTTCTTCATTTGCTTATGATGTTGAATCATTGCGTTCTAAAGATTTTACGGCAAAAATGGGAGGAACTGCTCCATCAATTATGGATTATGCTCGTTACAATTACATTGCACAACCAGAAGATCATGTAGAAGCTATTACTCCAAAAATTGGTGAATACGACAAATATGCTATCGAATGGGGATACAGATGGTATGGTGACGAAAAAGAAGAGCACAAGGCTATAAATGATTTAATTGAAAAACATCAAAACGATCCAATTTATTTTTATGGAGAACAACAAGGTGAAATAATTGATCCACGTTCTCAATCTGAAGATTTAGGAAATGATGCAATGAAAGCAAGTGAATATGGCCTTAAAAACTTAAAAAGAGTTGTTAATAGTATTCTAGATTGGACATACGATAAAGATGAATCATATTATGAAACTGGTAAACTTTATATTGGTACTATAGGACAATGGCAACTTTATAACAGACATGTATTAGGTAATCTAGGAGGTGTTTATCTTAACACAACTGTTCATGGTGATAATAAAGCAAGTTATGTTGCTGTTCCTGCTGCAATCCAAAAAAGAGCTGTCGCTTATTTATTAAAAAACAGTATAACTATTCCTGAATGGTTGTTTTTTAATCCAATATTAGATAAAACAAATCCATTAAAGGATTCTCCACTTGGACCATATGAGTATACTCCTTATACCCTAGCAAGAGAATTACAATACGGTATTATCTATAGTATGCTTAGTGATGATCGTTTATTGAGAATTACAGAAGATGAATTATTTCAACGTAATGGAGCTAAAGAAAATGTGTTTACAGTAACGCAATTATTTAAAACCATGCGTCAAAGTATTTTTGCTCCAACAATTCAGAATAAGTCATTAACGATTATGGAGCGTATGACACAAAAAAATTATGTTGATGTACTTATCGTTTCTACAAATAAACTTTTTGAAAAAACAGACGGTAAAAAACTAATCGAAATAAAAGAGAATCTAAACATCCCCCATTTATGTAATCAATTAGATGAATCAAGAATGGCGCGTAACATCAATCAAACCTCTCTTAAGAGAGTTTCAGAAGTTACATCTGATAAAAAAGGAGAATTAAAACAAGTATTACAATTATTGAGAACTAAGAAAAATATTGGAAATCAAGAAACACAAAACCATTATTTTGATTTGATTCAACGAATAGAGAGAGCTTTAAATACCACTTTATAAAACTTTTATCCCAATTAAACCAGAAATGAAAAAATTAATTTACATCTTAAGCATATTCCTGACAGTAGTCGGGTATGCTCAAGAAACTAGAACGATTAAAGGAAAGGTAATAGATTACCAAGACAAATTACCTATTCCAGGTGCAACAGTTTATGTTGAGAACAGCTCAGTATCTAACAGTACAAACCAAAAAGGTGTTATAGAAAGCGCTAGTATTGGAACTGTTACTGATTTTGATGGTAATTTTGAATTAAAAATAGACAAAAATACCACTGGTGTACGTGTGACTTACATGGGATACCAATCTTATACTATTAATATTACCTCTCAAAACAGCTATACTATTTCTTTAAAAGCTGATTTAAGTGAACTTAAAGAAGTTGTAGTAACGGGATACCAAAAAATTGAAAAAAGAAAATTGACTTCGGCTGTAGCCAAAGTTAATATGGCTGATATTCAACAAGCCGGTGTTGCGAGTTTAGATCAATTATTAATCGGTCAAGTTGCTGGTGTTGCTGTTACTCAAACAACAGGAGCTCCTGGTGCAATTGCAAAAATCAGAGTTCGTGGTACTGCATCGCTTTCAGGTTCACAAGATCCTTTATGGGTATTAGATGGTTTACCATTAGAAAGTAACGATGTTCCTAAGAATTTTGACAAAGACAATATCGATGAATTAAATAACTTTTCTATTGCAGGATTAAACCCTGACGATATCAAGGATATTACTATTTTAAAAGATGCTGCTGCTACTGCAATTTATGGTGCCAGAGCTGCAAATGGGGTAATTGTTGTTACTACCAAAAAAGGTAAAAAAGGTACTATGAAAGTAAATTTCATCGCTAATACTTTTGTTACTCAAAAACCAGATTTTTCAAAATTGAATCTTTTAAATGCTTCTCAAAAAGTAGATCTAGAATTAGGATTAGCTAGTAGATCTGACTTAACCTACAGAGATGGTGGCGGAGAAATTTCTCGTATCCTAAATAAGTCTAATGAATTAGGGGCTTATAGAGCGGGAGGTTTTTCGGCATTGTCATCAGACACACAGAATGCTATTAATAATTTAAGAAACAACAATACTAATTGGGGTGATTTATTATACCAAACGGCTATAAATAAGCAATATGGCTTGAGCTTTTCTGGTGGTGGCGAAAAATCTGATTACTACTTCTCTTTAGGAGCTTATAATGAAGAAGGTGCTACAATAGGAACTGGTTACGACAGATATAACGTTACTTTAAAAAATAATTTTGAAGTAACAGATAAATTAAATATTGGTATTGGATTATTTGGATCTGAAAGTAAAACAAAATCATACATAACGGACACAGATGGTTTTACAAATCCATCAAATTATTCAAGAACAGTAAACCCATATTTAACTCCTTTTAATCCTGATGGAAGTTATAACTATGATAAAGATATTAGCGGTTATTCTGATACTTACATCCCTTTTAATTTTATTGAAGAAAGAGAAAACTCTTCTTACGAATTAAAAAACAGAGCTATTAAAGCTATTCTTGATATCGATTACAGAATTACAAAAGGCTTAAAAGCAAGTACCCAAATTGGTTTACAATTTGATAATACTTCAAGTGAAAAATATGCGGGTAAAGACACTTATTTTACAAGAAAAGAAAGAGAAAAAACACGTAGATTTAATAATGGTAAGCCAAGTTATTTTCTTCCAGAAGGTGGAATAATTCAAAATAACAATACCGATTTTTTCCAATACAACTGGAAAACGATGTTAAACTATTCAACTGTTATCAATGAGAAACACGAGTTGGAATTGATGGCAGGAAGTGAATTAAGAAGAAATTACAATACTAGTATTGCAACCAAAGCATTTGGTTACGATCCAAAAACATTAACTTCAATCCAAATCATTTTCCCAAGCGCCGATCTTGCAAATGATGCGGCTTATAGAGCCTACAAAAAGTCTGAGAATGAAAATGCTTTTGCATCTTTTTTTGCAACAGCATCTTACACCTATGATAGAAAATATACTTTCTTCGGAAGTGTACGTTATGATGGTTCTGATTTATTTGGTGTAGATCCAAAATACAAATACTTACCACTTTGGGCCGCTTCTGCTTCTTGGTTAGTGTCTGAAGAAGATTTCTTAAAAGGCAATGAAACACTATCTAACTTAAGATTGCGTGCTTCTTATGGATTGCAAGGAAATATAGACAAAGGAACATCTCCGTTTGTGGTAGGTGATTATGGTATTGTAAGTCTTTTGCCAGGACAATCTGAACCTACTATTACTATATTATCTCCTCCAAATGATAAACTAAGATGGGAAAAAACAGAAAATACCAACTTTGGTATGGACTTAGGTTTATTCAATAACCGTATTAGTATCGTTACTGATATGTATGGAAGAAAAAGTAGTGATTTAATTGGTGTTCAATCACTTGCTGTTGAAAACGGATTTGAGTTCACTACCTTAAACTGGGCGCAAGTATCTAATAAAGGATTTGAGATTGCATTAGCAACAAAAAATATTGATCGTCCAAATTTTAAATGGACAACTAATATTAATTTCTCACACAATAAGAGCCATGTTGATCGTGTGCAAATTAGAGAAAATGAACTTACTCCATCACTACAAGGATACCCAGTAAGAGCGGTATTTGCTTTAAAAACAAATGGAGTTGATGAAAATGGATACCCTTTGTTTGTAAATAAAAAAGGAGAAACAGTTAATACCCAAACCTTCTTTCAGTTATACGATGCTTTAGCTGATGTTATACCTGGAGAGTTTGCACAATCTAAACTCGATATTAAAGAGATAAGAGATTTATTTACTTATGCTGGAGATTTAGATCCTAAGTTTACTGGTGGTTTTACCAATACTTTCAAAATTCATGATTTTGATATTACAGTTGCTACCACTTTTAATATTAAGCAAACAGTTGTGGAGACGCCTCCGTACAATGGTGCAATGGTAGATCGTGGAAAAAACTTTACTACTGATATTCTAAATGCTTGGTCACCAAATAACACAGGATCAAACTTACCAGGAATTGTTGGGAATAACGGCGCTGGAGACTCTTGGATGGCTTACAAATGGTATGCTGGAGCAAATCCAATAAATACCAACAAATACTTAGATACTTGGGTACATGAAATGAGTTATATGCGATTAAGCAGTTTACGTTTTGGATATACTTTGCCTAAAAAAGCAGTAGAAAAAATGTTTTTTGATAGTCTAAGATTCAGTATTGAAGGAAGAAATTTATTTGTAATTAGCTCTGATTACAAAGGATATTTTGATCCTGAGTCTTATGGTAATATCTATGCTCAGCCTATTCCTAAATCATTAACATTAGGATGTAACATAACTTTTTAATTAATTTAAGATGAAAAATATATCAAAATACCTATTCCTTTTTGTAGCTGCAATTGTGGCTTCAAGCTGTGATGATTACCTTGACGTAAAACCGGTAGGGAAAGTGATTCCTGAAACACTTACTGATTTTAGAGCTGTTCTTACTAGAGGATATGCTGTATTTCCTTTACATAAATCACTTACTGCTTTAAGAACAGATGAAATGATTCTTGAAGAGGAAAGTAATGATTATGCATTCTATAAAGATAACTATATCTGGAATGATGCAAATCCCGACCTTATTGCTACAAAATTTCCATATGGTGCATTATACAATTGCATTTTTTATGCCAATGTAATTATTAACGAAGCTAACAACAAACTTGAAGCTTCGCCTGAGAAAGATCAATTGATTGGGGAGGCTTACGCACTAAGAGCATTTGCTTACTTTGACTTAGTTAATCTATTTGCAAAACAATATGATGCAACGACTGCAAATTCTGAGAGAGGTGTTCCATTGGCATTAGAGATAGATTTAGAACAAGTCTTTAAACCAGAAAGCGTAGCGATTATTTACGGGCAAATTATTTCAGATAAAGAGGCCGCTAAAAAACTTCTTAATAAAGATACTCAAGCAACAGGACTAAACTATCGTTTTTCTAAAGCTGCATTATACGCATTGGAGTCTCGTGTTTACTTATATCAAAAACAATGGGCTCAAGCTTTACAAGCTGCAGACAAAGGATTGGCTATTAATAACGCATTAGTTGATTTAAATGCTACTCCTATTTTGCCAAATAATTATGATACTAAAGAATCAATAATGGCTCTTGAAAATACATTTGAAAACAAATTAAAAAGATCTGCTTATCCAGCTCCAAGCTTAATAAATACATATGACCAAGCTAATGATTTGCGTTTTAATGTGTACTATAAAGCAAGTGGAAATGGGTTTATATTTTTAAAAGGTGGCGAAATATACCAAAAAAACACGTTTAGAACTTCTGAATTGTATTTGACTAAAGCAGAAGCTTCCGCACAGTTAAATGATCTTGCTACAGCAAGAACAACTACATTGATTTTTATTAAAAACCGCTATAATACCACAGGTTTCGCACAATTGAGTACAAAGATTAGTGCTATGAATCAAACAGAACTTCTTGACTTTATATATCAAGAAAGACAACGTGAGTTTGCTATTGAAGGACAACGTTGGTTTGATTTGAGAAGAACTACTCAAAAACAAATCGTGCATACATTGAGTGGAAAGACTTATACTTTGATCCAGAATGATCCGAGATACACATTGCCTTTCCCATTAGATGCAAGATTAAACAATCCAGAATTGTAAATTAACTAGCTCCGTTTTTAACGGAGCTTTTTTTTTAACTTTGTAAAAAAAAAGAATAAATGAAAATAGTAATTATTGAAGACGAACATCTTGCTTCAAGTTATCTAAAATCAATTCTGGAACAGCAAAGTATTATTGCCATAACTGAAGTAACTTTGATAAAATCAGTAAAAGATGCTATTGTTTTTTTCAAAGAAAACACGGTTGATCTTGCCTTTATGGATATCCATCTTGGTGATGGTAAAAGCCTTGATATATTTGAAAAAGCAACTATTTCATGCCCTGTAATTTTTATTACTGCTTACGATTCTTATGCTGTAAAAGTCTTCAAACATTTTACTATAGATTACCTTCTTAAACCCTATGAGGAAGAAGAATTATTAGAAGCCTTGTCAAAATACAAAAACATAAAAGAAGCATTTAATCCTAATCCTATAGTTGAATCACTTGTTACACTTGAAAATCAAACTAACATTCAACATCATTTTTTAGTAAATCATAGAGATAAACTAATTTCAATAAACGATCAAACCATTGCTTATTTCTATGCTACGGGTAAACATCTGTTTATTTACACCAACTCTGGAAATAGTTATTTTTACAACAGCAATCTTAAAGAACTAATCAATAAATTAGACCCTGCCCTTTTCTTTAAAGTAAACCGGAAATATATTTTAAACAGAAATCATATTCAGGATATTGTGAAACATTCTAGTCAGAAAATTGAATTGCTTTTAAATATTTCTATTCCCGATACAGACCCTATTATTTTGAGTAAAAAAGAAATTAATAATTTCAAGAACTGGCTTGATTCCTAACTCAAATTATACTTTAATCGGAATATAAACAAATGTGATTCTCTTATAGAGGTATACAATTAGACTTGTTAATTAGTACAATAGTGTTTTCATATATTTGTGTAAACGACAAAGATTTTAACCGAACATCTTTATCTAATAAATACAATTATGAAATTACAGCACATACAAATTCAGACTAATGATCTCTCCAAAACTATTGCATTTTATACTCAAACACTAGGTTTTCAAATTATAGAAAACAATTCTACCTCAGTTTGCTTTCAAATAGGGAGTTCTATTTTAAAGTTTATTGAAAACAAAAATTTTGATTCCATTTATCATTTCGCCTTTAATATTCCTAATAATAAACTTGACGAAGCTATAAAATGGTGCGACAATAAAATTGACTTAATTCGTATTGAGGACGAAAAAATTATTACTAGATTCGAAAATTGGAATGCCAATGCAGTTTACTTTTATGACAATAATGGCAATCTATTAGAATTCATAGCACGACATGATCTGGATAATTCAGAAACTAAATCCTTTGATATAAAATCTATACTTAACATTAGTGAGATTGGTATCGTATATGAAAAACCACTAGAATTAGGTCAAGATTTGATAAACAAGCATCAGCTAAGTTTCTTTAGTAAGAATGCCAATAGCGAAGTTTTTGCAGCCATTGGTGATGATGAAGGTTTATTAATCATTGTAAAACCGAATCGGAATTGGTATCCAACCCAAACACCATCAGAAAGTAATAAAACAGAAATTCGATTAGAAAATAACAATAAAATCACTGAATTAATTTTTTAATTTCTCCACTCATAGATGTTTGTTAAATATCACGCGGGGATGCTACGCACAAAACCTAATATACATTTCCTTTGTATCTCTGCGTCTTTATAGCTTTGAATCTATCAACATCAAAAAAAACTAAAAAAAGTTAAATAATTATACCGATTGGTATATATTTGTATTTTAATATCAAAATTAGTTATGAGTAAAGCTGCTAGAACCAAACAATTTATAATAGAGAAAACTGCTCCTATTTTTAATATGAAAGGATATAGTGGTACATCTATAAACGACATTACAGATGCAACTGGACTTACAAAAGGGAGCATTTACGGTAATTTTGAAAATAAAGATGAAGTAGCAATTGCTGCTTTTAAATATAATATAAAAAAACTTCAAGATGCATTTGCTAAAGCAATTGAAAAAGAAAGTACCTATAAAGGTAAATTATTAGTTTATCCCAGATTATATTCTGACTATTTTCATTTAAAAATTACTGAAGGTGGCTGTCCAATACTAAATACTGCCACCGAAGCAGACGATACTCATCCTGTACTTAGACGAGGTGTAGAAAGAGCTATTGTTTTTTGGAAAGACAAACTAGTTTTTTTTATAGAACAGGGAATTCTTACTGGAGAATTTAAAGCTAAAGCTATCGACTCTGAAAGAACCGCTTTAACCATTATCGCCATAATTGAAGGCGCTGTGATGATCAGTAAAGTAACGGGGAACTTAAAGCACTTATCCGACATCATGATATCATTAAACAGAATTATCGAAGACTTAGAAGACTAAAACTCAAACTCGATTTTTTTTAAACAAAAATATACCGTACGGTATAATAAATGCTAATTCTTTTTTTTTATAAAACAAAATATACCGATTGGTATAATTAATTTATATTTTATGACACCTTTAAATCGCAAAATTTTAATAATTACAGTTATTTTGGCAGCTATCATGGAATTGATAGATATATCAATTGTAAATGTGGCTCTCTCCCATATGAGTGGGAATCTTGGAGCAACATTAGAAGACACTTCATGGGTTATTACCGCTTATGCCATTGCGAATGTTATTATAATACCGCTGACAAGTTTTTTAAGTGCTAACCTCGGACGACGTAATTACTATATTGGTTCTTTAATTTTATTTACATTTTGTTCCTTTATGTGTGGGCATTCTTCAAACATATGGATGTTGGTGTTTTTTAGATTTATGCAAGGAATTGGCGGAGGTGCATTATTATCAATATCTCAAGTTATTATCTTTGAATTATTCCCTAAAGACAAACAATCAACAGCAGGAGCTATTTTTGGTGCTGGAATATTTATAGGACCAACTATAGGTCCAACACTCGGTGGTTATATAACTGAAAACTACGATTGGCCTTGGATATTTTTAATCAACATTCCTATTGGTATTCTTGTAGCTATTTCTTGCTATTTCTTATTGAAAGAACCAACTATTAAGCCTGAAATGGCAAAAGTAGATTGGACTGGAATTATTTTATTGGCCATTGGGGTTGGCTGCTTACAAACAGTACTTGAAAGAGGTGAGGTTGAAGATTGGTTTGAAACTAAATATATTGTTGTTCTATCAGTTGTAGCATTTCTAACATTAATAACTTTTATATATTGGGAGTTAACCATCGAAAAACCCGTAGTTAATCTTCGTGTACTTAAGAGTAAATCATTGAGTATTGCTGCTATTCTGACCTTTGTAACAGGATTCGGAATGTTCATTTCTATATATATTAGTCCAGTTGTGGCGCAACGTTTATTAAGTTTTTCTCCTACTCAAACAGGCTTACTTTTACTTCCAGGTGCAATACTGGCTTTATTGGCACTAAAAGTTTGCGGTACTTTATTACAAAAGGGAGTATCTCCTGTATTAATTATTGCAGTGGGGTTTCTACTCTTTATCTATTTTAATTGGAGAATGTCGGGAATAACATTAAATACTAGTGCTGCAGAAATTTCAACCGCACTAATTTTTCGTGCACTGGGATTAGCATTATTAACAGTGCCACTAACTATGCTTGCTGTTTCATCTCTAGATGATAAAGATGTGGCTCAAGGAGCTGCTTTAAATAATATGATGCGACAGCTGGGAGGGTCATTTGGTGTATCGGTTATAAACACCTATATCGTTAATCGCTATGCCTCACATAGAAATGTATTGATATCAAATATTACACCTGATAACTCCACTGCAATGGATAGAATTAATGGGTACATAAAATATTTTGAAAATAAAGGTTTTGCTTATAATGAGGCCAAATTAAAGGCATTAAAATTGATGGAAGCTATTGTTAGTAAACAATCTTCATTATTGAGTTATAGAGATGCTTTTTTTCTAGTAGGACTCTTTTTTGCAATTACCTTACCGTTATTATTATTTGTGATGAATAAATCAAAAAAAGCTAAATCAGATATTATGCTTTCTGATCACTAAAAACTGGCTTAGAATATAGTTTCTAAGCCAGCCTAAATTTTATAACCAACTTATCTTGCTCTACTATTTTCTGTTTGCTCCAGCTCCTTTTTCTTGTAATCTGTTTTTTTAGAATTCCCAAAACTATACGTTGCAATTAGTTTAAAGTAATTGGTAGTATAAGTTCTGTGATAATAAATCTCAGTTTGTCCTACTTCATAATTTCCGGATCGATTAAACCCCTTAAAAATATCATTTGCAGTAAAATTCAACTTTAAAGCATTATCTAAAAAAGATCTTTCGATTCCTAATAACACTGTAGAACGCTTGTTATCATCTCCTAAACCATAACTTTTATCACCTAAATACCAAGCAAGTAACAGAATTTTAAAAAATTTAGGAATTGTAAAAGTATTATTTGAATACAAATATATCTGAGGCTTAGTTGTTCCTAAAGCAAATGAAAAAGTATTATCAACAAGTTTAGAATAATTCATACTAACAGTATTAGTTGAACTCCACCATTTGGTAGCAAACGATCTAGAAATTGAAGCGAAATAACTGTCTTCCTTATCCATATTAATTCCCCTTAAAATGTAGCTATTAGGATTGTTACCTCTCAGAGCTGCTCCTGATATTGGGTCAATTTTATAAGTATATCCCAATTTAAAATCAAATTTTTTATACAAAGCACCAACTTCAAAAGCATGTATTTTTTCGGGTTTAAGATTAGGATTACCTTCAATAGTTGTAAATGGATCTTGATAAATAACATACGGATTAAGCCCTTGATATCTTGGTCTTGTAATTCTTGAAACATAAGAAGCATGCAATTTTAAATCATCTGAAATTGGCATATTCAATAACAAATTAGGAAATACATTTGCATAATTTTTTTTGAATTGTTGACTTCCATTTGCTGTTGTACTTAATTCATAATTGGTCCATTCGCCTCGAACGCCAACCGAAAAATTAAATTTATCCATCAGAGAACTACTATAATTAAGATAGGCCGCCCCTATTTGCTCATCATATTTAAAATCACTCGAAAGTGCATCATTAAGTTCAAATTCAGTGTTATTATCATCCGAAATTAAAAAAGCTGAACTGGTCTTAATGGCAGCAGAACTAAACTTTGTACCAACCTCTAACTTACTATTATCACTAATTTTTTTTGTGTAATCAGCTTGAGTATTTACGATATTGATGGTATAGTCGGCATTGTTTTTTAAGAATCTTTCAGAGTTAAGCGCATCAACCAAACCGTTTTCATTAATTAAATCTTTTACTTTACTATTGTAATTAGAATATTGCAATCCAATAAATAATGATGATCCATTGGTGCTATTAGCTACATTATAATTTAAATTAATAAATTGGTTCAGTCTAACATCATTTTTAGCAACATCTGTAGCGTAAAAAATATCGTTATTAGTAGTCAAAATTGAATTACGACTTTCTACTACTCCACCCAAATCTTCAATATTTCCACTATACTCAAACGAAATATAATTTGAATCCGAAAAAGAATATTGAAGTCCAAATCCAAAATTAGAATAATTATTAAATCTACGCCTCCAATCTGTGGTGAGTGCAGATTTCATAAATTCAGTAGGATCAGTTCTTGTTCTGGTTGTATATAGCAGTTCTCTATTTTTTCCTAATTGTAATCCATAATTACCTATAACAGAAAATTTCCCTTTATTATAATTAAAATCAAACAAGGAATTTGTGCTTGTTCCCGCAAATTCTGAAACAGTAATTTGTTGGCTTGCCGTTCCCTTGATTCCGCTTTCAATATTTCTCTTTGTAATGATATTAATTACCGCTTTTCCTTCGGCATCGTACTTCGCTGACGGATTAGAAATAACTTCAATCTTTGTAATTTGCGAAACTGGGATTGCTGCAAAACGTTCGCTACTAATCAAAATTCCGTTTAAATAAATAATAGCTTCCCCCTTTCCTAATACACTAATTTGTCCTTCGGAAACCACCACATTTGGAACTCTGCCTAATAATTCATTTACTGAACTACTGGTAGAAAGCAATGTATTAGCTACATTCACCTCAATAGATCCATTAGGTCCGTATTTCAATAAAGAAGTCTGGTTTTTTATGACTACTTCATTTAGCTGATTGTTGTTTGCATTAACGAGTATCGTACCCAAATTTATATTTTCTTTTCCATCATAAATAATACGCTGGAATGTGTCGGCAAATTCTACAGAAGTAAGTTTTACTAATACTTCTTTTTGGTTGATATCTGATAGTTGAAAAACACCATCTAAAAAATCATTTTGTTTAATTAAAGTTGAATCACGAACGGACAATAACGATATGTTTCCCATCATGGGTTCATTGTTGTGATTGACAATTTTACCCGAAATATGCTGTATTGATTGTGCTTTAACTCCAGTGGCAGAAATAAGAAAGCAATAGATATAAATAAAAGCTACGATTAGTGTTCTCATAAAATAGTACTATTAAATTTTTGATTTTTTGTTGGTACAAAAGTCAATCGTAAATAGCAATATGAGGTAATCTAAGTAGAAATCTGGAGTACGGATTTATAAATCTGTACCCAGTTTCAAGTCAATAAAGCTTGTTGTTGATAGCTTAATGGCGTTGTTCCTGTATGTTTTTTAAATGAGGCAAAAAAGGTTGATTTAGAATTAAAACCTACATCGTAGCCAATAGATTCTAACGTAAGTTTATCATTTGAAGCTATTATTTTGCAAGCTTCGTTTATTCTAAATTCATTAACGTAACTGGTAAAATTCTTTCCCAGATTAGTATTTAAAAATTGAGATAATTGATGGCTCGTATTATTTATTTCTTTGGCTAAATCCTGCAATGTCAAATTTGGATTTTTATACAGTTCTTTTTCTATCATTGCATTCTCAAGTTTTTGCAATAAAATTATTTCTTCGGCTGAATCTATCTTTTTACCTGAATGTTTTGACGAATTGAGTAAAAATAAATCATCCGTTTTTTTTCTATACAAAAGAATCGAAATTATTAGATACAAAATGAAAGAAAAAATTATAGATCCACTTATGTATGAAATAGATGGTGCATTAATTAAGGCTAGAAAATAAAATGTAAAAAGTAACACATTCCCTAAATAAATCATACTTAACCATATTTCTGCAGGACTTGCTTTATACATTCTGCTTACAATAATTTTTAGTATTGCTTTAATTGTAAAACCTGAAAAAACAATATAAATAAACCATTGTAAATAGATAAATTTCACAAAATAAAGATTCCAAAGTTTCGGGTAATCTTTGTATGGATATAGTATTCCTACAGTAACAATTAATAACAACCAAAAAATAAGCGTGAGCTTCCATCTTTGAGGTATGCTATTTATATTTTTAACTGAAGCTTTAAAAAAATAATATAAAAATGGACCTATAAAAAAGCAGGCCGAAAGCCCAATTTGAAGATATGTTCTTGGCAAAGTGGGATCAAAATATATAAATACAGATTTTGCAATTCTGATACTTAATGCAAATAAAAGTGCGCCTAAAAAATAATTTGCAAAATACTTTTTCTTTGTAAAGAAAAAGAAATAAACTCCTAGAATAATTCCGTTAAAAGCCCCTAAAGCACTAAAAAAGAATAAAAGTTCTTTGCCTGTATCCATAATTTATTCTAGATTATATAATGATTACTCTATTGACAAAGCTAAAAAAAAGATTGATGTAGGGTGATAATAAATTAATTAAAAAATTATGGTATAACTTACTATTATGAATTGGTATTAAAATAGTAAACATAAAGTATCACCTAAAGTCAATAAAAAGCCCACCTTTAAGATTGGGCTTATTAATTCAATTTTGATGTATACCGGCTAACTTAAAGTAATTAAGGAACTAGTACAGCTCTTCCTTTTATTTGCCCCTTTCTTAATTTATCATAAACTTCAAGAGCTTGGTCTAAACTATATTTTTCTATTTCAATATGAATTTTCTTTTGTAATGCCAGTCCAATTACCTCCATCAGTTCAGTTCTTGAACCCCAATACGGATTTGTCATACTTACACCAAAAGGTAAACCTTAATATCTAAATAAGCACAGCTACAATTACAACAGAACTTAAAAACCGATATTATTAATTGGATCCGTAAAACTGCAACCACAATCACGACGCATGTTTTTAGACTGCTTAAATGTATATTTTATATAAAATTGATGTGATGATGGAGCATATTTTCCTAATCCGTTGATATTGTGATCGTATGCATATCCTGCCTGAAATTCAGGAAGTACATTAACTCCTACGATCCCAGTTATAGCTGATTTCCAACGATATGAAGTTCCAAAACGAAACTTTTCCTTGAATTCAAAATTTAGTGCAAAATCTATTGCTAATGGTGATCCTTGCACTTCTTTTGCTAAAATTGAAGGTTTAAATAATAATTCATCGGTAAGTGCTGTTTGATAACCTGTCGTAAAATAAATTTGAGGTTTTGTAACTGATATTCCTTTAACGGTTGGGTCGTAACTTTCCTTTATAAAATTGGGCGTAGATATTCCTATAAACCATTTTGGAGTATTAAATAAAAAGCCCACTCCTATTCTAGGAGATATTCTGTTTACAATATTATTCTCAAAACTCAAATCATTATTATTCTGTAAATCAAGCAAAGTATAATCTACATTAAGCATATTAAAACCAGCTTTAAGTCCAAACGAAAGCATATTAATTTCGTCTGTAAAAATAGTATATGAATAATCTCCTGTTATAACTAGTTCTTCCGTTACACCTATTTTTTCACTCGACACATTGATACCTGCTCCCATATTCATCGTAAGTGGAATATTGACATTTAGATTTTTACTTTCCGGTGCCCCTTTAAAACCCGTGAATTGCGTTCGGTGAATCAATAATACACTTCCGTCGAAGAAACCTGCAAAAGCAGGATTAAAACTTGACATATTAAGTTTATAATCTGAAAACTGTGCATCTTGTTGGCCTCTTGCAGAAAATAGAATTAAAGTAAATGCAAAAGCTAATATGTAATTAAATTTCATTTGTTTATTGTAGTTTGGATATTAAGGATTTAGATGTAAGAAACCAGTTTTAGTAATGCGTTTATTATCATGATTAGTAAAACTAAATACATAATAATAAGTGCCATAAGGAAGTAAGCTGTTTCCTGATCCTTTATTACCGTAGCCTTTAAATAAATTATCATTATATCCATAACGACTAGTTTCGAATACTAGACTTCCCCACCTATTAAAAATTTCAAGTTTATTATCAGGAAAAGTCGTTGCTCCTTCTACAAAAAACGAATCATTCTTACCATCTCCATTAGCCGAAATTCCATTATTTACTGAAACATCACAATAACGTACATGAACTGTTACTTCTAATCTTTTTGTGCTTTCACATTCAGAACCTGTATATGATGCATAGTATTTATGGTTATCTTCTAAAATGGTAGTTGATGTTAATGGACTACCACCAGTGGCTGTTGAATACCATACAACTTCTTGTTCATTTGTTATAAGATCTGTAATCATTACTTCTTTTCCTATACACACATATTGTATCTCTGCTCCCGTTGGAGACGGAGCATCTTTAATATTTATTTCAACTGGAATGCGATTACTATAACAATTACCATATACTGTTGCTGCGTAATATATCCCATTGGTAATAGTTGTATTTTGGGACAATGCTTGAGTAGAAATAGCATCAACAAACCATTTAACATTAGCTGCATCATTTATGGCAATATCCCGTATTGTAGGATCATCTATTAAGCAAAACTCTTGTGCTAAACTTTCAAAAGTTGGTTCAGGTACAGGCAGAATAGTAACTTTAGCTGTAGCCGAATTTCTATTTCCAGATTGATCTATTACGGATAACGTTACAGTATTGGATCCTATATTGTTACAATCAAAAAGAGTTTGATCAAGAATCATATTGGCAATAGTACAATTATCTGTAGAACCGTTATCAATCTGATTAGGTGTAATACTAACAGTTCCATTTACATTAAGAGAAATCGTAATATCTTGTGTAATTACATTTGGATTTATTTTATCCTCAACTGTCACCACAGCAACTCCAGACGCTGAGTTACTATTAACATCTGTAACTGTTAATATTACGATATTTGGCCCAATATCACTACAAGTAAACGTTGTTTTATCGAGTATCATACTATCGATAGTACAAACATCATCAGAACCATTATCAATCTGCGTTGGAGTTATTACTGCAGTCCCCGTGGTATTCAATTGGACTGTTATATTTTGTGTTACTACCGTTGGCGCAATCAAATCTTCTACAGTGACTACTGCTGTGCCTGTAGCTGAGTTTCCATGAATATCAGTAACAGTTAATGTTACTGTATTTGGTCCAATATTAGTACAATCAAAATCCAATTTATCCAATGTCATAATTGGAGCAACAGCACAATTGTCTGTAGAACCATTATTAATTTGCGCTTCAGTTATACTTGCATTTCCTGTTGCATCCAATTGAATGG